>DATGGF010000396.1:0-3942 GCA_035308625.1 Acidimicrobiales bacterium
TCCCCCCGCAGCCCGCCTCCGCCGCCAACCTCGAGCGGCCCGCGAGGGTCTCGGGGGCGGCGTCGGTTTCGCTCGTGAGCACGGTGACCCCCAGCACGCACGGTGTTGGTGCGCCGGCCGCGGCGGCGCCTTCGGCCATGCCCGACACCGCCGCCTCCACCATGGCACCACCACCCTGCGTGTGCACGGTGGTGAAGGCGACACCCAGGCCACCCAGGACCCGGGTGGCCCGGGCCACCGTCGTGGGGATGTCGTGCAATTTGAGGTCGAGGAACACCCGGTACCCCTCGACGGTGAGCGCGGAGACCGTTTCGGGGCCGGCGGCGGCGAACAGCTCCAGCCCCACCTTGGCCACGCCGAACCACGGCCGCATCCGCCGCGCCAGGCGCAAGGCGACGACGAGGTCGTCGACGTCGAGGGCGAGGGCCAGACGGCGCCGGGGGTCCTCAGCCATCACCGGCACCTCCGGGCGGGGGCGTGGCCGGCACCCCGGCCGGCGGCACGGGGGCGGCCGGCGCCGTTACCGACGCGCCGGCGCCGGGCCGGGGCCGCCGATGCACGGCGCCCACCAGCTCGCGCACCGAGCTCACGCCGTGCCACCGGCACCACCGGGTGAGCCCCGTGAGGACGCGCACCGGCGCCCGGGGGTCGCGGAAGGTGGCCGTGCCCACCTCCACGGCATCGGCCCCGGCCATGAGCATCTCCACGGCGTCGACCCCGCGGGTCACGCCCCCCACGCCGATGATCCCGGCATGCGGGAAGGCCACCCGGGCGTCGTGCACGGCCCGCACCGCCACCGGCCGGATAGCCGGCCCCGACAGGCCCCCACCGGCGGGGCCCGACCCCAGCCGGTAGCGGGCCCGGGTCACGTCGATGGCCATGCCGAGCAGGGTGTTCACCAACACCAGCGCCTCGGCTCCGGCGCCCAGGGCGGCGTCGGCCACCTCGAGGAGGTCGGGCGTGTTCGGGCTGAGCTTGGCCCACCGCGGGACGCCGGCGGCGGCGCAGGCCGCCACCGCCTCGGCCGTGGCCGAGGGCGAGTGGGCGAACATGCGGCTGCGGTCCTCCAGGTTGGGACAGCTCACGTTCACCTCCACCGCCACCACCCCCGGCGCGCCAGCGACCAGGGCGGCGGCTTGGGCGAACTCCTCCACCCGCCCGCCCCACAGGCTGACCACCACGCGGGCGCCCCGCTCGACGAGGGCCGGCAGCTCGCGGTCGATCCAGGCGACCACTCCCGGCCCCTGGAGGCCGACGGAGTTGAGCATCCCCGCCGGTGTCTCGTGCACACGCGGTGCGGGGTTGCCGGCCCAGGGCTCAGCCGACAGCGACTTGACCACCACCGCACCGAGGGCCGACAGCTCGATGTAGGCACCGAGCTCGGCGCCGTGGCCGGCCGTGCCCGAGGCCGTCATGACCGGGTTGGGTAGCTCCACCGACCCGACCCTGGTGGTCAGGTCGAAGGGCCCGAGCCTGCTGCTCACGATGCGCTCCTCTCCCCCGGCTCGGCCTCGCCGGCCGAGTGCACTTCCTGCAGGCTCACCACGCTGAGCCCGTGCCGGCGCCAATCGGCCATGCCGGCCGCCGCGGCCCGGGCGGCGGCGACGGTGGTGAGGCACGGCACCTGGTGGGCCAGGGCAGCCGAGCGTATGTGCAGGCCGTCGGCCCGGGGCCCGCGACCACGGGGGGTGTTGACCACCAGCTGGACCCGGCCCGAGGCGATGAGCTCCACGGCATCGGCCGCGCCGGTCTCCCCCACTTTGGCCACCACCGTGGCCACCGGCACGCCGTTGGACTCGAGGAAAGCGGCGGTGCCCGAGGTGGCGGCCAGCGAGAAGCCGAGGACGTGCCAGCCCCGGGCCGCCTCGAGGCCTGACGGCTTGTCCCGATCGGCCAGCGACAGGAAGACCGTGCCCTCGGCCGGGAGGGCCGTGCCCGCGGCGATCTGGCTCTTGGCGAAGGCCAAGCCGAAGGTGGCCCCCACCCCCATGACCTCACCGGTCGAGCGCATCTCGGGGCCGAGGAGCGTGTCCACCCCGGGGAAGCGGCTGAAGGGGAGCACCGCTTCCTTGACGCTCACATAGCCGGCGTTGCGCGGCTCACCCAGGATCCCAACGGCGCGCAGGCCGGCCAGGGTGTCGCCGACCATGACGCGGGCGGCCACCTTGGCCACCGGCACACCGGTGGCCTTGGCCACGAAGGGGACGGTGCGACTGGCGCGCGGGTTCGCCTCCAGTACGTAGACGGTGCTGTCCTTCACCGCGTACTGCACGTTCACCAACCCGATCACGGCTAACGCCTCGGCGATGGCGCGGGTATGGGTGACAAGGCGGTCGACCACGGCGGCGTCGAGCGTCTGCGGCGGCAAGGCGCAGGCCGAGTCACCCGAGTGCACCCCGGCCTCCTCGACGTGCTCCATCACGCCGGCCACGTACACCTCACCCGTCCGGTCACGCACGGCGTCGACGTCGACCTCCACCGCGTCCTCGAGGAAGCGGTCGACCAGCACCGGGCGCTCGGCAGCGGTGGAACCCTCCCGCTGGAGCGCCCCGGCCAGCTCGGCCACCACCGAGGTGAGCCGGTCGTCGTCGTAGACGATCTCCATGGCCCGCCCGCCGAGCACGTAGCTGGGGCGGACGAGCACCGGGTAACCCACCTTGTGGGCCACCGCCAGCGCCTCTTCGACGGTGGAGGCGGTGCCGCCGGGAGGTTGCGGGATGCCCAGCTCCTCGCACAGCCGGTTCCACCGGTCCCGGTCCTCGGCCGCGTCGATGGAGGCCGGGCTGGTGCCGAGCACGAGCTCGGGGGGCAGGCTGTTGGCCAGCTTCAGCGGCGTCTGCCCCCCCAGGCTCACCACGACGCCGGCCACCGGGGCGCCGTCGACACTGGCGCGGTGCTTGGCGTCGAGCACGTTGGTCACGTCCTCGACGGTGAGCGGCTCGAAGTAGAGACGGTCGGACGTGTCGTAGTCGGTGGACACCGTCTCCGGGTTGCAGTTGACCATCACCGTCTCGTAGCCGGCTTCGCGCAGGGCCATGCTGGCGTGCACGCAGCAGTAGTCGAACTCGATCCCCTGGCCGATCCGGTTGGGCCCCGAACCCAGGATCACCACCCGCGGGCGCGTGGCGGGCCGGACCTCGTCCTCGTCCTCGTAGGTGGCGTAGTGGTAGGGCGTATGCGCCTCGAACTCGGCGCCACAGGTGTCGACGGTCTTGAAGGTGGGCTGCACGCCGTGGTCCAGGCGGGCCCGGCGCACCTCGTCCTCATCGGAAGTCCCGAACAGGAAGGCCACCTGGGCGTCGGAGAAGCCCAGGCGCTTCACCGCCCGCCACGCCCGGCGGTCGAGGCCGGCGAGCCCCACCCCTGAGCGGGCCAGTGCCTCCAGCCACTGCCGGCACTCCACGATGGCCAGCAGCTGGTCCAGAAACCAGCGGTCGACACCGGTGGCATCGGCCAGCGCGTCGACACCGATGCCCCGGCGCAGCGCCGCCTCGAGGTGGAAGACCCGCTCGGGGGTGGGCTCGGTGGCTCGCTCCACCAGCTCGTCGTCGTCGAGCACGTCGTAGCGCTCTTCGATCCTGTCCGCGTTCAGCCCGGCGCGGCCCTGCTCCAAGGAACGGACCGCCTTCTGCAGCGACTCCGGGAACGTCCTCCCGATGGCCATGACCTCGCCCACCGACTGCATGCGCGTCCCCAGGCGGTCGGTGGCGCCGGGCAACTTCTCGAAGGCCCACCGGGGGATCTTCGTCACCACATAGTCGATGGTGGGCTCGAAGCTGGCCGGGGTGGCGCCGGTGATGTCGTTGGCGATCTCGTCGAGCGTGTAGCCGACGGCCAGACGCGCCGCGATCTTGGCGATGGGGAACCCCGTCGCCTTCGAGGCGAGCGCCGAAGATCGCGACACCCTCGGGTTCATCTCGATGACCAGGCGCCGCCCCGTGC
>DATGGF010000397.1:0-1641 GCA_035308625.1 Acidimicrobiales bacterium
TCGGATTGTGGCGCGGCGGTGACCGGGGTCGCCGTCCGGGGCGCCGCCGGTGGCGCAGACGTGGTCGTGGGCGCGCTGGTGGGAGGAACCGAAGACGTCGACGTGGTGGGCGGCGGCGTCGACGTGGTCGTCGTCCCGAAGGAATGGGCGACCCTCGGACGCGACTGCGATGCGGGTGACCGGCTGGCCGCACTCGCCGCCACACAGCCGGCCAACGCCAACGCGGCTATGGCGACCGCCACCCGCGCCACGCTTCGTCCGGGGACCGAGCCCTTGGCCTCCCTGCGGCGGTGCGCCCGACGCCCGCCGCTATGGTCGGAACCCGTGCTCGCCCGGGCTCCTGCCGTGGCCGCTGTGGCGGTGACCGCCGCGCTCGGCGGCCTGCTGGCCGGGTGCTCGACGGCGTCGCCCCGAGCCGGGCGGCCGCGCGCGATGACCAGAGCCGACGCCGCAGCGACGACCAGCGCGCCCACCAGCCCCACCAATGCCACCACTACCAGTACACCCTCCCCCGACTCGCCAATGGCGACACCTCCGTCGACCACGGCCGTTGAGCCGGCCTTCGTGGGGACGGTCTCGGACATCACCGCCGCCGACGTGCCCTCTACCTGGCGACCCGGATGCCCGGTGAGCCCATCGGACCTGCGGCTGCTGCACTTGAGTTATTGGGGCTTCGACGACCAATCGCACGTGGGGACGATGGTGGTCAATGCGTCGGTCGTTCCAGCCGTGCTTTCGGTCTTCGGTCGCCTCTACGGCGAGCGCTTCCCCATCCGCAAGATGCAGCCGGAGGACGCCTACGGCGGGAGTGACCCTGCTTCCATGGCTGACGACAACACGTCGGGCTTCAACTGCCGTTACGCGGTCGCCCCCGGGCCGCCGTCGTGGTCCATCCACGCCTACGGTGAGGCCATCGATGTGAACCCGGTGGAGAACCCCTACCAGGAAGGCAGTGGCTGGCAACCGGCGGCCGGAGCGGCCTACGCCGATCGGGCCGACGTCCGGGCCGGCATGGCCGAGCCCGGCGGGCCGCTCGTCGCCGCCTTCGCCGCCGCGGGCTGGCAGTGGGGCGGCCGATGGACGGGCTCACCCGACTACCAACACTTCTCCTCGACCGGCGGATGACCCCTTCACGTTCGAAGGCGGCCGGCGTGCAGGTCCACCTGGTCGACGGCACCTACGAGCTTTTCCGCCACCACTTCGGCCAGGCGGCCCGGCAGTCCTCCGACCCCGAGATCGCCGCCACCCGCGGCGTGCTGTCGTCGGTGCTGTCGATGCTCGAGAGCGGCGCCACCCACATCGGTGTGGCCACCGACCACGTGGTCGAGTCCTTCCGCAACGACATGTGGCCCGGTTACAAGACGAGCGCGGGGATGCCCCCGGAGCTGTTGGCCCAGTTCCCCGTGCTGGAGCAGTGCCTGGAGGCGATGGGGGTGATCGTCTGGCCCATGGTCGAGCTCGAGGCCGACGATGCCCTGGCCTCCGCCGCCGCGGTGGCGGCCGACGACAGCCGCGTGGTCCAGGTCGTCATCTGCACTCCGGACAAGGACCTGGCCCAGTGCGTGCGCGACAGCCGCGTGGTGCAGCTCGACCGGCGGGCCGGCACCATGATCGACGAGCAGGGGGTGTGGGAGAAGTTCG
>DATGGF010000398.1:0-1642 GCA_035308625.1 Acidimicrobiales bacterium
CTCGAGCCCGAGCACCTGACTGCGCTCGTCGGGGCGGGGCTCGCCGGTGCGGCCCTCCTCCCACCGTTCGAAGCCGGCCGCGATCACCGTGACCCGCACGTCGTCGGACATGGAGTCGTCGACCACGGTGCCGAAGATGATGTTGGCGTCGGGATGGGCCACACCGTGGATGATCTCCATGGCCTCGTTCACCTCGAACAGGCCGAGGTCCGGCCCACCAGCGATGTTCACGAGGATGCCGCGGGCGCCCTCGATGGAAGCCTCCAACAGGGGGCTGGTGATAGCCGAACGCGCCGCGTTCACGGCACGACCTTCACCCGAGGCCTGGCCGATCCCCATGATGGCGGTACCCGCATTCGACAGCACCGTGCGCACGTCGGCGAAGTCGGTGTTGATCTGGCCCGGGATGGTGATGAGGTCGGTGATCCCCTGCACGCCTTGGAGCAACACTTCGTCGGCCATCTTGAAAGCGTTGACCATCGACGTCTTGTCGGTCGAAACGTTCAGGAGCCGGTCGTTGGGAATGATGATGATGGCGTCGACCTTCTCCTTCAGGTGCTCGATGCCCGAGTCGGCCTGCACGGAGCGGCGGCGACCTTCGAAGGAGAACGGCCGGGTCACGACGCCGATGGTCAGCGCACCGACGGCCTTGGCCACCTCGGCCACCACGGGGGCGGCTCCCGTTCCCGTCCCGCCGCCCTTGCCGGCGGTGATGAACACCATGTCGGCGCCCTTCAGGGACTCCTCGATCTCGCCGCGGTGCTCGTCGGCAGCCTGCCGGCCCACCTCGGGGTCGCTACCGGCACCGAGGCCCCGGGTCAACTGACGCCCGATATCGAGCTTCAGGTCCGCGTCGCTCATGAGCAGCGCCTGGGCATCAGTGTTCATTGCGATGAACTCGACGCCGCGCAGGTTCGCTTCGATCATGCGATTAACCGCATTCACGCCCCCGCCACCGACGCCGACAACCTTGATGACAGCGAAGTAACTGCTCTGTCCTGGTCCGGTCATCGATTCTCCTGTCCGTCGGCTCGACTCCGGGTAACCACGGATTGCCGTGCTGGGTCTTTCCACCGGGACCGCCGACGCCACTGACCAGCGCCCTCACCCTCGACCACACCTTGATTCCGGGGCCGGCGCCCTCACCCTACGGCCCACCCTGGGACCGGTCAAGCAGCGGCGAAGCCCCCCGCAGCCACTGTCGGCTCCCCCGGCACGGTCACGTCGATGGTCTCCGGGCCCGGTGGCGGGGCGGCGGCAAGCACGCTCGCCAGGGCGACCAATTTGGCGTCCACGGCTGTGTCAGGACCGACCTTCACCCCCACGCCGCCGCCCAGGTCGAGTTGGACGGTGCCGTCGAGGGCGACGTGCACGGTCCGCACCGGCACCGTCAGCAAGCGTTGGGCGGCGCTGGCCACCGCCAGTCCCGGTCGGGCCGCGGCGGCCAGCCACGTGCCGGGATGTCCCACCCTCGTGGGCGACACCAACAGGGGCCGTGACGAGCTCGCGGCGGCCGGGGCCAGGATCCGTCCTGAGGCGTCTACCAGGAACGATCCACCCCGAGCGGTAACGATGACGAGCGGCACCCGCTCGGTCACCCGGACCGTGACGCTGTCGGGCCAATGGGGCGCCACCACGGCCC
>DATGGF010000399.1:0-2163 GCA_035308625.1 Acidimicrobiales bacterium
CCGGGGCGCCTTCGCCGGAGCCAATTGCCGCCACCGGCACGTCGGCGCTGGTGAAGTGGTACACGCCAGCGCCGACATCGACAACGGCGTAATCGCCGTCGATGGACGCCGACGCAACCCCTTCCCGCCCGCTGAGCGCAACGCCTGATTCCCGGACGTGATCCAGAGTGACGGCAGGGATGCTGACCCTCGCCCTTGTGTTAGCGGGCACGGTGACGTCGACGTGGAAGGTCCCGGTCACATCCGCCGGTCGACTCCATGCCACTTCGATGGATCCATACGGGGTCGGCACCTGCCCCGATGCGTAGCTCAATGCATGGAGCGGCACGGTGACGTCGAACGAGGCATAGCCGGGGGCCGTTGGGAGGACCCCCAGCATCGTCTGCTGGATCGCAACCAGCACATTCGAGCCGAAGCCGTGTGAACGACTGTCTCCGTTGCCGAGGAGCGAGGCAAGGGGCGGAGTGAGAACATCGCGGTCTTTGGGGTTCCACATCTCCCACGCGAACGTTCCACCCCGGGCCAAGATGTTGGCCCAACCAGGCTCGGAGGCGTCCGTGAGGATGTGCAGGATGTCGGTATCCCGACCGGTGATCCGCAGCGCGTCGAGTACATCAGCGGCACTGACGACTGGCGGGGAGAAGGGCAGGCTGAGGATGTAGTTGCTCACCTTCGTGATGTCGGACGGTGGAACAATCCCGAATTGCACCGCAAGCGCGTTGTTGACTTGAGGCGACACTGCGCCGGAGCACGTGCACAAGGCATCGTTTGGCGAAACCGGTCTGCCCTTTGCGTCCAATCCGTCGGTGTAGTAGCCCGCCGGCAGCAGGAGGTGGGCGTTGATCGAAGAAGCCAACTCGTGGGCTCGATCGCGCTGCTTCTCCACTTCGGCCGCCGGACGGCCGAGGGCATCCGCTATGTCGGCGACGCGGTTGAAGACGTTGTCGGCCAACAGGTTGAGCTGTGTGTCGGTCGGGAACTGCGGGACATCAGTTGGACCGGCAATCGCCCCGACCAGACCGTTGGATCCGATACTGCTCCAGAACCGGTCCGACACCTTGACCACTACGGGATACATCTCCGTCAGCAACGCCCTGTCGCCTGTGTGGATCCAGTACTGCCAGACCCACTCTGGGTAGTACGCGGTCGCCTGGGGGATCTCCTGTGCCCCGAGCGCCGTCGGGTAGATCTTGTTGATGGCGCCATTCGGCCAAAAGCGAGCCTGCGACTGGGCGAACTCGAGTAGGTCCTTCCTGGTCAGATTCGTTTCGCCGAAGGCATCCATGGCTGTTTCCGACTCGTTCGCTCCGTCACCGAGCCACGGGCCCTTCTCCCGGGTAGGGGTGTCGACGAACTGCTCCTGCATCGTGAACAACGCCGAGTGACGGCCCAGTTCGAAGACAGCGTCAACCGTCCTGTCCGAGGACTTGAAAGTGCCGGCGTGCTCGTCGGGAACCGCGTCATGCCGGGTGAGAGCGACGATGTCCTCAGTCGTGAGGGTCTCGCCCGGATTGTCGATCTGGAGGTACCGGAACCCGAGGTAGTCAAAGGGGCGGAAGTCTTCGCGACCGCCGCCCCGCTCGATGTAGGAGTAGCTCATGTTCGTGTGCTGCGTCCCCATCGTGGTCGAGACGTCACCCGACTTGTCGAGGAGGTATCCGGCATGCATCGTCACCCGCCGGCCGCGAATCCCATGGCTAAAGGTGACCGAAGGGATCGCGGCGCGGACCTTCCCGAAGTCGGCCACCACGGCGCCAGATGCGAGTCGGGACACGTGAACGGCGTGGACTGGCTCGTAGACGATGCGGGTCCGCACCGACACGAGATGGGTCCATGGTGCGGTGGGATGAGGACCGATCACCATCGCCGGCTGCCACCCTGAAGCCAGGTAACCGGCCTCGTCCCAGCCGATCGGCTCCGCCGGTCCATTGATGTTCTCGGTGTAGTCGACCGGGTCGCCCTCCTCGTCACGTTGGACGCCCGGTAGCCACGCGCCCGGCAGGACCTCCCACGTGCCATCGGTCGTGATCACGTCGACGCCGCCATCGGCGTGCAGCACGGTAATCCGGGCGATGACACCGGGCGTGCCCTCGGGTCGGCCCTTGCCGGGTCCCTGCCACCCGTAGATGATCCCGAATGCGTTGGCCGTTCCCGCCTTGAGGA
>DATGGF010000400.1:0-2116 GCA_035308625.1 Acidimicrobiales bacterium
CACCCAGGTGCAGGCGGCGACGGTGGGGTCGAGCGGGGCCGCCAGCCGCCGGGCCACCTCGAGCAGCCGGCCCGCGGCCGGCCCGTTGAACCGCTCCATGCCCCCCATCGTAGGGCGGGGGTACGACATCCAGAGCCCGTCTCTGGGCCCGTTTCCATTTCTGTGTACATCTCACCGCGCAATACGCGGCAGAATGTACACAGTAAGCATGACCGGGGGGTCACCAGAGGCCATGGAATCCTTATAGGTGGCCGCGGGTGGGTCGCCGCACATTTCTTGCAGCCGAGTGCGCGAACACAGTATGGCGGGGGGCCCGTGGGGACCAATGATTGTCGCTTCGTGCACGTACCACAGATTCCGCTTCGACAGAGGTCCTCTCCCGATGGCCACGCAGGTGCGGGTGCGGGTTGGCCGAGCAGCAAAGGAGGTGGAGGTGTGAAGCAGTTGCGTGACCCGGTGGCGGGGCTGGACGTGCACCGGGACAGCGTGGTGGCGGCGGTCAGGACCGTGGCCGCCGACGGTGAGGCCGGCTACACCAAGCGCAGCTTTCCCACGACCCAGCGTGGGGTGGCGGCGCTGATCGACTACCTGAAGGGCGCCGAGGTGGTCCGGGTGGCCATGGAGGCGACGGGGGTGTACTGGAAGCCGGTCTACTACCCCATGGAGGGGCTGTTCCCCGAGCTGTGGCTGTGCAACGCCCAGCACGTCAAGAACGTGCCCGGGCGCAAGACCGACCTGGCCGACGCCGAGTGGCTGGCCGACGTCGCCGCCCACGGGATGGTGCGCCCATCGTTCGTGCCACCGCCCGAGGTCCGGGAACTGAGGGAGCTGACCCGCTACCGCAAGGCCCAGATCACCGAGCGGGGCCGGGAGATCCAGCGCCTGGAGAAGACGCTGCAGGACGCCGGGATCAAGATCACCTCGGTGGCCTCGCACGTATGGACCAAGTCGGCACGGGCGATGATCGAGGCGCTGATCGCCGGGGAGCGGGATCCGAACAAGCTCGCCGAGTTGGCCCTCGGCAAGCTGCGACCCCGCCGTGCCGAGCTGATCGAGGCGCTGTCGGGTCACTTCGGCGCCCACCACGCCGTGGTGTGCCAGCAGGTGATCAGCCACATCGACTTCCTGGACGCCTCGATCGAGGCGCTCAGTACCGAGATCGCCGAGCGGCTGCTCCCTTTTGAGGCGGCCGTGGCGCTGGTCACCTCGATCCCGGCCATCTCCGATCTGGCCGCCCAGTCGATCCTGGCCGAGATCGGCTTCGACATGAGCCGGTTCCCGACCGCAGGCCACCTATGTGCCTGGGCGGGGGTGTCCCCGGCCAGCTACGAGTCGGCCGGCAAGAAACGCCCCGCCGGTACCCGCCGGGGCAGCCGACATCTGCGCAGGACCCTGACCGAGTGCGCCCGGTCGGCGGCCCGGATGAAGAGCACCTACTTCTACGCCCAGTACTGCCGCATCGCCAAGCACCGGGGAGCCAACAAGGCGGCCGTGGCCGTCGCCCACTCCATGCTGGTCGCCATCTGGTGGGCACTCAGAACGGGAGCGGTCTACGAGGACCCCGGCGCGAACTACTTCGTGCGCCACATCGACCCCGAGCGGGAGGCGAAGCGGCTCCTGGCCCGGATCGAGGCGCTCGGATTTGACGCCAGTCTCACCAAGAGGGAAGCCGCGTAGGCGACCTCGCCGCACACAACCAAAGCACAGCAAGGCAAACCCTCTGCGGCTCGGAGGCGGTTGAGTCGCGCTCTGGATCCGTTGCGAACGGGGGGATTCCACCACAGAACTCTCACCGGCGCTCGGCGCGGCCCTCTGCGCGACCTTCACCGCGAGATCCCCCCGAGATCACCGCAAGATCAGCGCCCGCAGCGACTGCTTGAGCGAGGCCGTTGTCGCAAGCACCGCGGTCGGCTCGTAGCCGCAGTGAGCCATGCAGTTGTCGCAGCGCTCGTCCTTGCCGCGGCCGTAGAGCTCCCAGTCGGTCTCCTCGACGAGCTCGCGGTAGGTCTTCACGTAGCCGTCGTTCATCAGGTAGCAGGGGCGCTGCCAGCCCAGCAGCGAGTAGCTCGGGATCGCCCAGGCCGTGCAGTCGAAGTCGGCCTTGCCCTCGAGGAAG
>DATGGF010000401.1:0-5282 GCA_035308625.1 Acidimicrobiales bacterium
CAGGTCCACCCATTGGATTCATACTACTAGCTATCACTACAGTGATGCTGCACCCAAATATCCCGGCGCTGGCCACCAACAAAAGAGAGGTTCATCATGCATGCCACCGTTGTCCATGTGCAGATCCACGATCAGGCGGAGGCGAAGCGTGCGCTCGACCAAGAGTTCATCCCAATGCTCAGGGGAGCTCCCGGATTCGTAGGCGCCTACTTTGTCGCCGTCGATGACACCCACGGAGTCTCTATCCAGGTGTTCGAGACTGCCGAGCAGGCGAAGGCTGCTGCGCCGCCTGAGACCGGACCGGGAATGGGCGGGGTGAAGCTCGACACCGTCGAGCTCGGCGAGGTCATTGGCGCTGCTTAGATCAGTGACTTCGGGCCGGCGTCGCCAGCCCGAAGTCGCCGTGCCCAGCTCTACGACTATCCGCCATGAGCAGCCCAGAGGCCGCTGATCGCCGTCCTGATCTGGCGGTTCGAGAGTCGTCCGCTCATCTCCACAGAGTTGTCATTTCGACAACATCACCGCTGCCCAGGACCACTTTTCGCGTGTCCGATCAATCCGTCCGCTAAGGAGTACCTAGTCGCAGTTACTCCAACCTCGTCTGTATTGACCGAAGAAAACCGCGCAATATCGGGCGGAGTGGACGCGAAAGCAGCGGGGGAGTGGGTGCGCGCAACCGGCACTTCCCGGATGGTCAGTCCAACTCGGATCCGTGGGTGTCGTCAGAGCGCGTGAGCGGCTAGAACGGCACCATGGCTAATACGAAGACCAGGACCGAGTGACGGGGCAAGGGCCGCTCGCCGAGGACGAAGCTCGGCTGATCGACGCCTATTGGCGAGCTGCGAACTTTGTCTCGGTGGGCCAGATCTACCTTATCGACAACCCGCTGCTCAAGGAGCCACTCAGACCCGAACACGTAAAACCTCGCCTGCTCGGCCACTGGGGAACCACCCCCGGGCTCAACTTCGTGTACGCCCACATGAATCGAGTCATCCGCAGCTGTGGTGTCGACGCCATCTACGTGCTTGGCCCCGGCCATGGCGGCCCCGCGGCGGTGGCCAACGCCTATCTGGAGGGCACCTACAGCGAGGTGTACCCGCACATCACCAAGGACGAGGATGGGCTGCGAAAGCTATTCCGCCAGTTCTCTTTTCCCGGAGGCATCCCGTCTCACGTGGCGCCCGAGACTCCGGGGTCGATCCACGAGGGCGGCGAGCTCGGATATGCGCTCTCCCACGCTTACGGAGCGGCTTTCGACAACCCGGACCTCCTGGTGTGTTGCGTGGTTGGCGATGGCGAGGCTGAGACAGGTCCGCTCGCCACGAGCTGGCACTCGAACAAGTTCTTGAACCCAGTTGCCGACGGGGTGGTACTTCCGATCCTTCACCTCAACGGCTACAAGATCGCCAACCCGACTGTGCTTGCCCGCATCGGCGACGAGGAGCTCACCAAGCTTCTCGAAGGCTATGGCCACAAGGTGCACTGGGTGGCGGGCGACGATCCGGCGGCAATGCATCAGCTGATGGCCGGCACCCTTGACACCGTGATCAGCGAGATCACCGCCATCCAGCGCCGGGCTCGGGAAGAGGGAGACACAACCCGGCCGCGCTGGCCCATGGTCGTCCTCAAGAGCCCCAAGGGCTGGACCGGCCCCAAGGTTGTCGATGGTCTGCCGACAGAGGGCACCTGGCGCTCACATCAAGTACCCCTGGGCGATGTTCGGGGCAACCCGGAGCATCTGGCGCAGCTCGAGTCGTGGCTTCACAGCTACCGACCTAGGGACCTCTTCGACGACGCCGGGACTCTCGTCCCCGAGCTGGCAGCACTGCCTCCCAAGTCACATCAGAGGATGAGCGCCAACCCGCACGCCAACGGCGGACGGTTGCTCGAGGAGCTTTCCCTGCCCGACTTCCGTGCCTATGCAGTCCCGGTCGACCAGCCAGCAGGCACATTCTCGGAGGCGACCAAGGTCGCCGGCGCCTACCTCCGAGATGTGATCAGGACCAACCCAAGCAATTTCCGCCTCTTCGGGCCCGACGAGACGGCTTCGAACCGCCTCCAGGGGGTCTTCGAAGTGACCGACCGCCAGTGGGAGGCGGAGCGCCTCGACACGGATGACCACCTGGCGACGCAAGGTCGCGTCATGGAGATGCTCTCGGAGCACCAATGCCAAGGATGGCTGGAGGGCTACCTTCTCACCGGCCGCCACGGGGTGTTCAACTGTTATGAGGCGTTCATCCACCTGGTCGACTCGATGTTCAACCAGCACGCCAAATGGCTGAAGACCACCCGCAACATCCCCTGGCGAGCACCACTTGGCTCGCTCAACTATCTGCTCTCGTCTCACGTCTGGCGTCAGGACCACAACGGCTTCTCCCATCAGGACCCGGGGTTCTTCGACCACGTCGTCAACAAAAAGGCCGAAGTCATCCGGGTCTACCTGCCACCCGACACCAACTGCCTCTTGTCGGTGATGGACCACTGCCTTCGCAGCCGTAACTACGTGAACGTGGTCGTGGCCGGCAAGCAGCCCGCCCTCAATTATCTGTCGATGGAGGATGCCGTCCTACACTGCACCCGCGGGCTCGGTATATGGGAGTGGGCGTCCAAAAACGAGGCCGACCCTGACGTGGTGATGGCTTGCTGTGGGGACGTCCCCACCCTCGAAGCGTTGGCCGCGGTGGACATAATCCGCCGGGAGCTGCCCGACCTGAAAGTACGATTCGTCAACGTTGTCGACTTGATGCGCCTGCAACCCGACACCGAGCACCCTCATGGGCTGTCCGACCGGGAGTTTGACACGATCTTCACGGCCGACCGGCCGGTCATCTTCGCCTACCACGGCTATCCGTTGCTGATACACCGTCTCACTTATCGGCGGACCAACCATGCCAATCTCCACGTTCGTGGCTACAAGGAGGAAGGCACGACCACGACTCCGTTCGACATGGTGATGCTGAACGATCTCGACCGCTTTCACCTTGTCATGGACGTAATCGACCGCGTGCCAGGCCTCGGCTCCGACTGTGCCGACCTGCGCCAGCACATGTTCGACGAGCGACTCAAGGCCCGGGCTTACACGCGCGCCGAAGGGGAGGACGTACCTGCCATCTCGAACTGGACTTGGCAGCACTAGCTCTATGCGGATCGTTGTTGTCAACGTCGGTTCCTCGAACGTCAAGCTCTCTCACCTCGACGGCGACGACCTGGTGGCCGGCGACAACCTGGCAATTCGAGCCGGGGAACTGGACGAGGAGGCCATTGGGAAGGCGATCGCCGCCTATGGCCAGGTCGACGCAGTCGGGCATCGGATCGTGCACGGCGGAGCCGAATTCATCCAGCCCGTGCTGGTCGATGCGAGCGTGCGTCGGCGACTCGACGCCCTCGTCGACCTCGCTCCGTTGCACCTGCCGAAGTCCCTCGCCGGCCTTGACCTCACGAACCGACTGCTACCCGGTGTCCCGTGCGTTGCCTGCTTCGATACCGCTTTCCACGCCAACATTCCGCCTGCTGCTTCGACGTATGCGCTACCGGCCGAGTGGCGGCGGCGCTGGCCGCTTCGGCGCTTCGGTTTTCATGGCCTGTCGCACGCGTGGGCGTCGAACCGGGCGGCGGAGTTGATCGGTCAGCCGATGGTGGCCCTGCGCATCGTTACTTGCCACCTAGGAGCCGGCGCCTCCCTCGCCGCGGTGTCCAGCGGCGTCTCGGTCGACACCACTATGGGCTTCACGCCACTCGAAGGACTTGTGATGGCGACCCGTTCGGGCAGCGTCGACCCCGGTCTCCTGCTCTGGCTGGAACAGCACGCAGGCTTGCCCGCCGCCGAGCTTGCCTCCACGCTGGAGAACCACTCGGGTCTGCTGGGGTTGAGTGGCAGCGCAGATATGCGCCAGGTGCTCGAAGCTGAGGCCAGTGGCCATGAGGAAGCGGCGCTGGCTGTCTCTGTGTATCTGCATCGCCTGCGTGCCGGCATCGCCGCCATGGCTACGGCGATGGACGGCCTCGACGTTCTCGTTTTTACCGGCGGGGTCGGCGAGCATTCCCCCTCCATCCGCTTACGTGCCGCAGCAGGTCTCGGCTTCCTTGGCGTCGGCGTTGACGAGGAAGAAAACGCCACCGTCCGTGCCGATGCCGAAGTCACCGCTGCCGATGTGCCTGTGCGTGCGCTCGTGATCGAAGCCCGAGAGGACCTACAGATCGCTCGTGAGCTCGCCGCGCTGCTCGGTGCTCAACATTAGGAGCGGACGACCAAATGACGACTGCCCTGGACAGGCAGATTTTGGCTGGGTGGGAGTTGTTAGCCCGCACATTCCTGATAGGCGCCTCTCGAACCATCGGCCGGAGCGATACCGAGGGGCTCGAGGTTCTTGGGGATGGGAGACCGGGGCGCGATGTCCCAGCCCTCACCAACTGCTCAACTACTGGGACTCGGCGCGGGAGTTGGCGGCAGCGAACTGCTTCAGGATGCCATCCAAGTCGTAGGGCTGCTCTTCGAATGTCTCTGGATCCCATTGGCTTCGGGGGGTGGCTACGAAGTCTCCGCCATAGATGTGGATGGCGCCGGTGTGCTGCCGATTGGGGTTCGAGACTGCATGGATCGTGTCATCACCGAGGAGGATTACCTCGCCGGTCCGAAGCTCCTTTCCGCCCGAGATCGTCAGTCCCTCGGCCTGACGGCGGTAAAAGGAGTTGTCCTCCTGGCCGGCGTAGATACCGATGGCCGCCCACATGCGGTGGTCATGGGGCAGCAACGACATCTGTGGCGCCCAGACCACGTTGAGTACGGTGAGCTCAGGCGAGCGATACAAGATGTTCAACCCGGCACGCGTGTGATCCAGGGAGCATGCAACCGACGAAGGCTCGGCCATCGCCCGGCTGAGCACTTCACGAACAGCGCGCCGGGACCCGGACTCGCTAAGTGCGGCTGCGCAATCACTTACGAAGTTGTCTACGTCGAACATGACTACCCCGGCCTCGCGATGCCCGATTGCCCACGCCCGAAATCCCTGCTGCCTTGTGGCTCGTGTTGGCTCCCCATGGTCCGCTATCCCGGAGGAGCGAAGAACTCGAGAGCGATGTTGTCCGGGTCACGGAACGACAAGCCTGAGCCGTAAGGGGCATCGACGATTCCGCCGTTTGCTACACCTAGGTCGTTGAGGCGGCGCTCCCACTCTTCGAGCTCCGACCGGTTGGCGCACGCGAATGCCAGATGGTCCAAGCCGGGCCGACGCTCGTCGAACGGCTCCGCGCTCTTCAGGTCGGGGAACTGGTGGATGCCGACG
>DATGGF010000402.1:0-2028 GCA_035308625.1 Acidimicrobiales bacterium
ACGCATGGCCCTCAACGCCCCGATCCAGGGCTCCGCCGCCGACGTGATCAAGGTCGCCATGCTGGCCGTGGACAGCTCGCTCACGGGCGCGGGCCTGCGCTCCCGGATGCTCCTCCAGGTCCACGACGAACTCCTCATCGAGGTGGCGCCCGGCGAGTACGACGAGGCCCGCGACCTGGTGTGCGCGGCCATGGGAGGCGCCGCCTCCCTGCGCGTTCCCCTGGACGTTTCCGTAGGAACCGGCCGCAGCTGGGCCGAGGCCGCGCACTGATGCCTCATCATGAGAGGCCACACCGTGGCCGTATTGTGGCCGGTCTTGATTGACCCGTTGACCCTGCTCTCATATCCTGACTGCTGCGCCGTGTCCTCGTGCGTTCCGTCGTGGCCGCTTGACGCGCAGGTTGCGAGTCAAGTGACCCGGCTGACGGCCGCCGGGCGTGCCGTGGTCGGCCCGTGCTGGTTCCGGTAGGTCCTTCTGGTCATCTTTGGGATGTACGTTGATTGGCGTGTCCTGAATTCCCTGTCCGCATCCGGAGCCAACCAACAACATGACGAGCAGCACGCAAGCCAACTCGACCCCCAAGGTGGCGGTCAACGACATCGGGTCCGAGGAGGCATTCCTCGCCGCGATCGACGAGACCATCAAGTATTTCAACGACGGTGACATCGTCGAAGGAACAGTCGTCAAGGTCGACCGTGACGAGGTTTTGCTCGATATCGGCTACAAGACGGAGGGGGTCATCCCCTCCCGTGAGTTGTCGATCAAGCATGACGTCGACCCCCATGACGTAGTCAAAACCGGCGAGCACATCGAAGCCCTGGTCCTGCAAAAGGAGGACAAGGAAGGCCGCCTGATCCTGTCCAAGAAGCGCGCGCAGTACGAGCGCGCCTGGGGCACGATCGAGAAGGTCAAGGAAGAAGACGGCGTGGTCACCGGCACGGTGATCGAGGTCGTCAAGGGCGGCCTGATCCTCGACATCGGGCTGCGCGGCTTCCTCCCCGCCTCGCTGGTGGAGATGCGCCGCGTCCGTGACCTGCAGCCCTACGTCGGCCGTGAGATCGAGGCCAAGATCATCGAGCTGGACAAGAACCGCAACAACGTGGTCCTGTCCCGCCGGGCGTGGTTGGAGCAGACCCAGTCCGAGGTCCGCCACACCTTCCTGAACACGCTGCAGAAGGGCCAGATCCGCCGGGGCACGGTCTCCTCGATCGTCAACTTCGGCGCGTTCGTCGACTTGGGCGGCGTGGACGGCCTCGTGCACGTGTCCGAGCTGTCCTGGAAGCACATCGACCACCCGGGTGAGGTCGTCGAGGTCGGCCAGGAGGTCACCGTCGAGGTGCTCGACGTGGACATGGACCGCGAGCGCGTCTCGCTGTCGCTGAAGTCCACCCAGGAAGACCCGTGGCAGCAGTTCGCCCGCACGCACCAGATCGGCCAGGTCGTCCCGGGCCGGGTCACCAAGCTGGTGCCGTTCGGCGCGTTCGTTCGGGTCGAGGAGGGCATCGAGGGCCTGGTCCACATCTCCGAACTGGCCGACCGGCACGTGGAGATCCCCGAGCAGGTCGTGCAGGTCGGCGACGAGATCTTCGTCAAGATCATCGACATCGACCTGGACCGGCGCCGGATCAGCCTGTCGCTCAAGCAGGCGAACGAGGGCACCATCGGCGAGGCGGTCGGCGACGACTTCGACCCGACCCTCTACGGCATGCCGGCCTCCTACGACGAGCAGGACAATTACGAGTACCCGGAGGGCTTCGACCCGGAGACCGGCGAGTGGCTGCCCGGCTACGAGAAGCAGCGCGAGGAGTGGGAGCACCAGTACGCCGAGGCACGCGCCAGGTTCGAGGCGCACCGCAAGCAGGTGGAGGAGTCCCGCAAGGCCGACGAGGAAGAGGCGGCCACGGGGGAATCCGACCACTCCGACGAGGCGGGCTCGGCTTCGTCGGGCGGCAACGGCACCTCCCGCAGCCCCCGCGGCGGGCGCGGCGGCGGGCCACGGTCCGGGGCGGGCGGTTCCTCGTCCGCTG
>DATGGF010000403.1:0-7714 GCA_035308625.1 Acidimicrobiales bacterium
CCCTGGTCGTAGTTGTGGGCAACCTCGCCCACGAAGAGATTTTCAGGCATCAGCAGCTCGGTCAGCAAGCCACCCGAATGCGGGCGCGTCCATACCTTCTCCTTGGTTCGGTCGGTTGAAAGGACGTTCCCGGGGCGGCGGAGCCGCAAAAGAGTCCCGGGCGTGCTCGCCCGGCTGGACCATCCTGGGTCAGACGGCCCTCCTCGTCAATCGAACTGCCAAACTCGACGCGGCAAAGCAACGACGGCAACCAACACGAGGAAGCTCAGGATTGCTTTGGGACTGTCGTTATGGCACGGGTGGATCCCTAGGCTGGAGGTGCGCGTCAGGCACGTATCGGACGGTCGGTCGAGCCCCCAATCGGACCACCATGAGCTACGGCCCAGACGACTTCTCCGTCCCGGCTGCCTGCGCTGCGCCAACCACAAAGGTCCGCTCCGTAGTCCTCTTTCCTTTGAGCGTCAGGTCAACGCATGGGCAGTTGGGCCAGCGACGCGTGACCTCAGTGGTCAATCGGTCGGTCGCTAGTATCTGGCCCGCGTCCGCCGATCCCTGGAGCCGAGATGCCGTGTTGACGACGTCACCAACGGCCGTGAAGTCCATCATCCCCTCGGCACCGACGTTCCCAACCTTGGCAACACCGAAGTCCATTCCAATCCCGATGGGAAGCCACGCTCCTTCTGGTGATCCGTACCCCACGGACCGCAAAAGGTCGCAGGCAACATCGATCATCGTCGGACGTAGTCGATCGCCCAGCATGCCTGGCAAGAACAGCACCATGACCTCGTCCCCGATGAACTTGTTCAATAGGGCGTCTCGGGCCACGACGATCTTGGTGACTTCTCTGTAGAAGCGGTCAAGGACTTCCGCTACTGCGGATGGGGAAGCGGCCTCAGCCATGGAAGTAAAGCCGCGGATGTCAACGAAGAGAACACCAACCTCTGACTCATAGCCACCGTCGGGCAACCATTCGAAACAGTACTGACAGTAGTTAGGATTGAATCGAGATGGCCCGTACCCGAACGGTTTGAAGAGTCGGTCAATACCTCGAAAGGGGATGTGGCAAAGCCGGCAGCGGGGGGCTCTGGGGAGAACCTGGAAGAGGCGTCGTTGACTCTTGAACTCTCCACACTTGGTGAGCAAGGCGGTGTCGCCCAGCTTGCGCTTGAAATGGCGTCCCATCCCTCCGAAACGCGGGGGGCGTGGGGCACGGCCTTCGCCTTCTTGAGGAGCTTGAGCGTCCTCCACAGATCTAGCCTCTCATGCCTCAGGTGAGTCAGCCCTAGAACCAACTCAGGGTTGAACTGGCCTGGTAGCCCAGTGACTTTTGATCCCGGTCAGGTGGCCGGGGCGTCTAGGTAGCGCACCACGGCACTTACCGGTCGTCTCGGCCTGTTTTCCCACCAGACTCCCGCAGGACCGCCTCAGCCGCAGTAATAATCGGCCTCCATCGCCTCGGCGTCGTCCAAGCGTCATATTGCATGAAGATCGTGATGACGGAGGACACCAAAGCGACGACCATTAGCGTCTTCCTCCACTTGGCGGGCGCCCGACTGACGGCCGCTAGGAGACAGAGGCTGAATGCCGCGTGACCAGCATGGACGTAGCGCACCTGTTTGCTCTCGTGGGCCCCGCATTTGCACCAGTTCGCGACGTGCTCGCAGTTGGACCCGTTAAGCCGATAGGCGCCCCGGGTCGCCGCGACTTGGCAGAGAGCCTCCGCCCGACGCACGACCTCGTCGGGAGGATGTTCCCACTCAGGCCCTGGCCAAAAGCCAAGACCACCGAGGAACTTCCCCGGATGCTCGACTTTCTCGGCCCTGCCTCGATTCCCCACGAAATCGTTGAGTGTTCGAGCTTGCACCAGCGCTTCGGGCTTTTCGCAGATACTGCGTCCTCCGCTGAAGTCGATGACGCGAGAATCGTTCACGAAGATCCCGTGATGGCTGTACAAGAGTCGCTTCACCTTGAGGTGATCTCCAGCCTCGAACGCTGCCACCACCTTCAAGTTTGATCCCCCCAGCTCCCCCTTCGCGCTATTGCCGGCGGTCGGTTGTTCAGCCAGGACGCGATGAAGCGGCACTTCCGGGAAGGTCTCATAGGGATACGGCCAGTCTGTTGAGGAACTCCGTAACTGCCCGTTTGGACGTGAGCACGTAAAGGACCGCGTGCTGCCCGTGCCGGGAAACGATCTCGTGCTCGCGCTTGGGTTGTGAGCGGCGTTCTCGCCAGGTGCGACCCGCAACACGCCACTCTGTGTGCAACCGCCGCCATGCCGACTCGTCGCAGCCCTCCGGTAGCTGGCAATCAGCTGGACGCTTGCGGACCCCCCGGACGAATCCTCGTCGGGCACAGACCCACCATGGAGTGTCGAGAAACACGACCGTGTCCGCGCGCTCGAGGCGTAAGGCAAGTGTCTCGTGGTAGTTGCCATCGGCAATCCACGCGTCGCTGGCGAGCAGGACCCGCTGCGTGTCACGCCACTCCTCCTCCGATGGTGCCACCCAGCCTGGTCTCCAGAAGTGGAGGTCGAGATGAATGACCGGCAAGCCCGTCTGTGCTCCCAGGGCAAGCGAAAAGGTGCTCTTCCCGGACCCTGCCAATCCAGTCACGATGACGCGGCGACCAATCGTCAAGGCGGCATCTGACACGCCCCCAGTGTCCCTCAGGTGCGAGTAGGGGCGGCCCGCACTACGGGGGTTCGTCTGATCGGCCGAGCGAAACCGTGGGGGCCTTTGGCCCCTGAAGTCCCGCTCACCGCACGGAAGGGCCGGAGGGTGCGTTCAGGCGTCGCTGGCCAGTGAGGCTCGGATTGTCGGGATCGCTCGGGGCGGACGTTATGAGCGCCCCGTCCCGCCAGCCAGGTAGCGCATCACGGCACATCTCGCTCGGTGCAGACGAATACATTTCAGTGTGATACCGGGCGGTTCAGCTCCTCACGGCAAACAGTTTCCAGGACCCTGGGACGCCCTTCAGTTCGCGCTCCCCTCGGTCCTCGAACTCCAGGCCCGATCCTGCAACAAGCGGCGGCACGGCTCCCGATACCAGAACCTCACCCGGCCCAGCCGACGCCGCCACACGCGCTCCGATATGGACAGCCATTCCAGCGACGTCATCGCCCCGCAGCTCAATTTCACCAGTGTGCAGTCCGGCTCGGACCTCGATGCCCATTGCCCTAACTGCGTCGCGGATGGCACAAGCACATTCGATGGCTCTCCGGGGTCCGTCGAACGTCGCTAGGAACCCGTCGCCCGCGTTGTCGACTTCGCGGCCGTTGAATCGCCCGAGTTGCCGCCGAACAGTCTGGTCATGGGCATCGAGCAGGTCTCGCCATTTCCGATCGCCTAGCTCAGCAGCGCGTTGCGTCGAGCCGACGATATCGGTGAACAACACCGTGAGCAGGACTCTGCGAGCCTCGGGACCGTGGCTGGCGCCAGTTAGGAATTCCTCCATCTCATCTAGGAGGCGGTCTGTGTCGCCCACGAAGTACAGCTGGTCATCACCAGCCAGTTCGACGTACTTAGCACCGGGAATGTTTTCGGCCAGATAGCGACCGGCGCCGGCCCGGATGAAGCGGTTCTTGCCTCGGTGCAGGATCAGAGTGGGGACAGCTACGTCGGGGAGCAGTTGGCGCACATCTCGCAGCCAGCTGGCTCGAAGCACTCCAACGATCTGCTCCGGAGGAGCGCCGAGGCGTTGGCACCGAGCCCACCACGCGCGGAATGCATCGTCGCCCCATCGACTGGGAGCAAGCCACTCCAGCACATGCCCCGTTCCCCATGTGTCCCTTGCGGAAGCGGCCGCCTCATCCAGGATCTCCAAAGAGATGCCCCAGGGGTAGCCCTCCTCTGGTATGTAGTGGGCGAAGCTGTCGATGATGACAAGGGAGGCGGCCCGCTCAGCATGCCTGACGGCGTAGCGGATCACGGTCGGACCGGCGTGAAACGTCCCGACCAACACGGCACTCTCAATCCCGACTGCGTCGAGCACTGCGGTGAGGTCGCCATCGGCGATCTCTTCCTCCGTGTTATCCCGGAAGTCGCCCCCTGATGGACCAATGCCTCTCGGATCGTAGAAAATCGTGCGGCTAAATCCAGCCAGGCGCTTGGCAAAGCGAACGAAGGCAGCGTCCTCCCACATCAGTTCACCTGGGACAGCGAGGCCTGACAGGAACACGAGGTCCAGTGGCCCGTCGCCAATCACTTGATAGGCGAGGCTCACACCGTCTGGTGCCCGGGCGTACCGATTCTCAGGGACCTCGACCATGGACGACAGTCTTGCCAGTTGACCAGAGGGATGCTCAGAGTTCTCGGGATCGTGCCAGTTTCGCCTCAAGCCGACAGGTCGGACTTGCAGAACTTGAGCGGCTTGCCCGGGGTGGAACAGCTCCATGTGCTCAATGTCCGCTCGGGGTCGTTATAGAGCGGGTGATCGCTCAGCTAGGGATACTGCATCGGCACTTATCGCCTGGTCTGTTAACCCTCGGGAGCGAAGAGACGCCACTCGTCGGGCACGCCTTTGAGGACGTGGGTGCCCCGCTCGGAGGTGGCTATCCCGGAGCCGACGAGGAGAGCCTTCACCGGTTCAGACACCAGTACGTGACCGGGACCGCCGAGATCACAGATCCGCTTGGCAATGGTCACGGGTAGGCCGAGGACGTCGCCGGGGCGGACTTCGACATCTCCAACATGGACTCCGGCCCGCACCTCCAGACCCATGCCCCTGGCTGCCGCCACGATGTCCAATGCGGCCCGCACAGCCCGGGTGGTGGCATCGAAACTGGCCAGGAATCCATCACCAGTGGTCTTCACCTCCCGACCTCGGTGGCTCTTCAGGGCCGCTCGGACCATGGCGTCGTGGGCGTCGGTGAGAGCGGTCCACTTCCGGTGGCCCATGCGGGCAGCCTGCTCTGTGGAAGAGACGATGTCAGTGAAGAGAATCGTGGTCGTGACCACGTCACCGTCGGGCGCCTGGTGGGTCCCGGTGAGGAACTCCTCGATCTCGTCGAGGGTGGCGTCGGTGTCACCGCTGAAGAACAGGTGGTCCTCGCCCGGAAGCTCGACGTATCTGGCGCCAGGGATGTGTTCGCCCAAATACCGACCTGCGCCTACGCGGATGAATCGGTCCCCTTCTCGGTGTAGGACCAAGGTGGGCACTGTGAGTCTTGGCAGCAGCCCACGCACGTCTCGCTTGAAGCCGGCGACGACGAGATCGGCACCCTGCTCTGGGGGTATACCAAGACGTGTACAGCGGAGGTACCAGGCACGGAATGTCTCGTCGCCCGACCTGCTCGGCGCCAAGGTCCCCGTCGTTCCCCACTGCTCCCTCAGGGCAGCCAGATACCGATCCTCTACATCGGGGGGTATCCCCAAGGGGTAGTCGGCTTCCCGCACATAGTGTGCGTAGCTGTCGATCAGGACCAGGGCGCTGACCCGATTCGGATGGGAAGCGGCGAAGCTGATTAGGGGCGCTCCACCAGCACCCGACGAGACGAGCGCAGTCCGTTCGCACCCGGCGGCGTCGAGCACTGCCGTGAAACCGGCATTGGCAACGTCGTCGACGTGAGAGTCGACGAAGGCGCCGCCAGAGGCGCCAAAGCCCCTGGCATCGCACCAGATCGTCCGGCTAAAGCGACCAAGGCGCTTCGCAAAGCGGACGAATCCGGGTTCGTCCCACAACAGGTCGATGGGGATCGCCAGGCTAGGCATGAACAGGAGGTCCGTCGACCCCTCGCCGGTGACGTGATAGGCGAGGTTCACCCCATCGGGCGCCCTGGCGTACATCACCACAGGCCGTTCGCTCACATCGCCGCCTTCACCGGGCGCCATTCTTGCCCCTGGCGGCGAGGGATGCCCCCTGCCAAGCCTCGACCGCCGCCCGCTATGGCCGGGACCGGGGTCGGGGCAGATACCCCGCCAGGCCAGGTCAGGGGACCCAGTACCGCTCTGGATCGCACCGGGGCGTCGTTATCGGGTGGCCGGAGCCGGCCGCCGATCCTCGCAAGCGGCACTTCTCGCGCCCGCTCGATAACAGCGGCGATCAGTGCATTATGCGCTCTTTGAGCCAACTGGTCGCTCCCAGAACCGTCGCTCTGCGCTCCTCGGCGGTCTCGGTCGCGTCGGCCGTAGCGTGTACCAGATCAGTTGTTCTGAGCGCGTTAAGACCCACATCTTGGCGGCCGACCGCCCGGGTCGAACCGGCCTCATGCGTGCACGTGGGTTTTCGAGAGCACCTTGAGCGCGACCTGGTAGCGCTCCCTTCGAGGGCCCACCGGCGTCGAGCATGATCCGGCGGAGCTTGCGGAGGTTCTCGATGGAAAGACCGCCGGCCAGCACAATCAGAGTCGCAGATGTTCACCCCGGTTTCTGCCTTGCGAATGCTGACTTGTCAGCGACGGAGGAGGTCGGCGACTGCGGTGAGCGGGTCGAGTTGGGAAGCGTCCGCGACGCCCGCGCGGTACTCGCCCTCCTCGCTCAGCGCAGGGGTGAGGGTCCGCTCGTATCGGACACGTTCGGCGTGCAGCATCCTGAAGCCGATCTGCTGCTCGATCCGCTCGGCGAGTGCCCACAGCCGGCCCGCTGTGGTCGCGTCGTGGTTCTGTGCCGCCACGCAGGCGAGGCCGGCGAGGCAGTATGCCTGCAGCCGCACGTCGTCCTCTTCTGATGCGAGTGCGAGTGCCTCGTAGTAGTAGCGCTCCGCGGATGCCAGGTCCCCCTTGTCGAGGTAGAGGTCACCGAGACTGTGGAGCAGGGCGGAGACACTGCCGAGACCGTGCTCGCGCCGGCTCTCGATGGAACGTTGATACAGCTCGGCCGATCGCTCGAACTCGCCGGTGTCTCGGAGTCCCTCGGCGAGGTAGAAGACCGCACGGGCGATCCCGGCTACGTCGTCGAGTCCCTCGTAGATCTCCAGTGCCTGTTCTGACCATTTGAGGCTCTCCGCGGGCGAGCCGGCGACAAACTCAACGCCGCCGAGGCGCAAGAGCACGTCTGCCTCCTTGCGCTCGTCCCCGACTTCTCGATAGAGCGTCAGCGCCTCGGTCAGTGCAGTCCGCGCCGGGGCGGGTGTGTCGGTGTAAACGAGGGTGATGCCGAGGCCGGCGAGCACGTCGGCTCGCTGGCTGGGTGAGAACACGCTCGGATCCGCCAGCGCGCGCTCGAACCAGAGCCTGAGTTCGCTGTTACGGCCGGCTCCCAACCAGGTGTAGAACACTGAGTCCGCGAGCGGCAAGCCCGCCGCGACGTCGTGCTCGAGCGCCCAAGCGAGAGCGAGGCTGACATTGCCAGCGTCCTCCCGCAGGCGGGTCAGAGCGTCCGCCCGCCCCACGCCTTGGCGGCCGGCGGCGATGCCAAGCGCGAAGTACCAGCGGGCGTGCCGAGCCCGGACGTCGTCCTGGTCTTCGCTCGCGTCGAGTTGCTCGAGCGCGTATTCGCGTGTTGTCTCCAAGAGGAAGAAGCGGCCGCTATCACCCTCGCGGACCAGGCTCTTATCGACGAGCGACTGCAGGTCGTCGAGTTCCGCCTCGCTGATCTGCTCGGCAGCCTCGAGTTCAAAACTTCCGGCGAAGATCCCCAGCCTGGCGAACAACCGCTGCTCGCGCTCGCTCAAGAGGTCGTAGCTCCAAGCGATCGTGCCTCGCATCGTCGCCTGACGCGCGGGAAGGTCGCGCCCGCCGCCCGCCAGCACCGGCAGCCCCTGCTCCAGCCTGGTCAGG
>DATGGF010000404.1:0-4705 GCA_035308625.1 Acidimicrobiales bacterium
GCCGAGCCCGTCGCCGTCGTCGGCCACCACCAGGGCCCAGTCGGCCGACGCGCCGTCGAGCACCACCGGCTTGAGTCCCGAGAGCACGGCCTGGTCCCCGTCGGGCTTGGCAGTGGCCCGAACGCCGGCCAGGGGATCGCCCACCCCGCGTTCTTCGATTGCCACCGTGCCGCGTCGGCTCCCGGCGGCGAGGTCACCGAGCATGTCGTCGAGGCCCAGGCGCACGGCGGCCAGGGTGGCCGCCACCGCCGAGGACACGAAGGGGCCGGGGAACGGGAGCGAGCCCAGCTCCTCCTGGAGCACCACCAGGTCGACCAACCCGAGGCCGAGGCCGCCGGCCGACTCGGGCACGAGCACACCCAGCCAGCCGAGGTCCGCCATGGTGGCCCACAGCTCCGGCGTCACGCCGACCGGGTCCTCGATCATCTCCCGCACGTAGGCCGACGGGGCCTCCGCCGCCAGCGTGGAACGCACGGCCTGGCGGAAGTCCTCCTGCTCGGCACTGAAGGCGAAGTCCATGACCGTCCCTGTCTCGCCCGGCGCGTCTACGCCAGCCGCTCGACCACGGTGGCGTTGGCTTGTCCCCCGCCCTCGCACATGGTCTGGAATCCGTAGCGGCCGCCGGTCGACTCGAGCTGGTTGAGCAGCGTGGTCATGATCCGTACCCCGCTGGCCCCGAGCGGGTGGCCGATGGCGATGGCCCCGCCGCGGGGGTTGAAGCGGTCGGGATCCGGCGAGAAGGCCCGGGCCCACATCAAGGCGATCGAGGCGAAGGCCTCGTTGCATTCCATGGCGTCGAAGTCGTCGATCTTCATGCCGGTGCGTTCGAGCAGCTTGTGGGTGGCCGGCACTGGGGCCGACAACACGATGGCGGCATCCTCGGCGGCCACGGCGAACCCGGCGAAGCGGGCCCGGATGGGCAGCCCCAGCTTCTCCGCCACCGACCGCTCGGCGATCAGCATGGCCGCGGCGCCGTCGGTCATCTGCGACGAGTTGCCGGCGGTGATGTCGGGCGCGGTGTCCGCTTCCCAGTGCTGGGCCGGCGGCAGCGCGGCCAGCTGCTCCATGGTGCCGCCGCGGCGGATGCCCTCGTCGGCTTCGAGGAGTGTGCCGGTCTCGCGGCCCTCCTCATCGCGGATGGGCACCGCTATGGCCTCTTTGGCGTAGTGGCCCGAGTCGGTGGCTTCCGCCGCCCGCCGGTGGCTCTCCAGGGAGTACGCGTCCATCTCCTCACGCGTGATCTTCCACCGGTCGGCCAGCACCTGGGCCACCCGGAACTGCATCCACAAGCGGTGGTCGATGGCCTCCAGGAACGACGGCGGGAACGGCCCGGTGCCGCCCTTGACGTTGGAGGCGAGCGGCACCCGGCTCATCGACTCCGCCCCGCAGGCGATCACCAGGTCGTAGTGCCCGGCCACCACCCCGGCGGCGGCGAAGTGCACCGCCTGCTGTGACGAGCCGCACTGGCGGTCGACGGTGGTGCCGGGGACCTCCTGGGGCATGCCCGCGGCCACCCAGGCGTTGCGGGCGAGGTCCGTCGACTGTTCCCCCACCTGGGTGACACAACCGGCGATGACGTCGTCGACCCGCCCGGGGTCGATGCCGGTGCGCTGCACCAGTTCGGTCAGGGCGAAGGCCAACAGGTCGACCGGGTGCCAGTTCGCCAGCGCGCCGCCGCGCTTGCCGAAGGTGGTGCGCAGCGTGTCGACGATCACCGCGTCGCGGGTGGCCACGGCCGTCAGCCCTTCTTCCGGCCCAGCGCGCCCGGCTCGTCGAGCCAGCGGTTCAGAGCCACGGTGCGCTGGTTGCGCACCGAGAAGGTGTGGACGATGGCGCGGCGGACCCGGCGCTGCTGGTCCGACGTGATGGCCGCCTGGCGCAGCAGGTAGTCGGCCTGCTCGCCGTGGTCCTCCTCGGCGTAGGCATGGACGCGGAAGTTCTCCACCTCGATGCCGTAGTGGTCGCGCATCCCCTCGAACATCTTCTTGGCGTAACCGGTGGAGGCGGCGAAGCGCTCACCGGCCCAGCCGAAGGCGGCCAGACCCTCCTCGTAGGAGCGGCGCATGTAATAGAGCGTGGTGAACACCGTGCCGATGGTCTCGGGCATGGCCACGTAGGCCTCGAGCTCGTCGTCGGTGATCCCGAGCTGGTGCGCCCAGTCGATCTTCATGTCGACGTGGTTGGAGTCGCCGGTGAAGCCGGTCTCGTCGCACAAGTTCTGCAGCCAGTGGGCGAAGTGCTCGCTGGCGCCGAGCGACAGGGCGTCGGCATCGGGTGCGTTCGACACGATGGAGCCGAATTCGCTCGTGTAGTAGCGGCCCAGGAAGTAGTACTCCTTGCACAGCCGGCGGAGGTACTCGTCCGACAAGCTGCCGTCGGCCACCGCCTCCCACACCATGTTCTTGGCCGTGCAGATCTCGGTCTGCAGGGTCTCGAGCTCGGACATGAACTCGGCGACCGGCTTGGCCGGCACCGCGCGTCCCTGGCGCCGGATGTCGTGGAACTCTCGGCTCATGCGCCACCTCCCGGTGCGGTGTTCGCGCTGCGATTTCGCAGCCTCTCCACGGTGTCGCGCCGGGCCGTTCGAAGCCGCGGACACGCCGTGCCCCCGGAGAGGCAGAAGGTCCAGTGTAGTAACTTTGCTGACGATGATGTCAGGGACGCATGGTGTCAGGTAGGGCGCGATGAGCGCCATTCCTCTGGTCGACGGAGAGGATCAGGCCGCGCTGCGCAAGCTCGCCCGGGACGTGGCCGAGCGCGACATCGCCCCCCACGCGGCGGGCTGGGACGAAACAGAGGAGTTCGCCGAGGCCTCCCTCACCGCCCTGCGGCGAGCCGATCTCTTCACCGTCACGGTGGGCGAGGAATACGGCGGCATGGGGATGGGCGACGTCGAAGCGGCCATCGTGCTCGAGGAGCTGTCCCGGGCGGATGTGTCCAGCGCCATTTTGTGCCAGCTGGTGTTCAACGGGCCGCCCCGGGCCATCGAGCACCTCGGCGGCGAGGAGCTGCGGCGCCGCTGGCTGCCGCTGGCGGCCCAGGGCGAGCTCTTCTGCATCGGCATCACGGAGCCCGATGCCGGATCGGCCGCCACCGCCATGCGGGCCCATCTGGTCCCCGACGGCGACGGCTACCGCCTCGAGGCCTACAAGAACTACGTGACCGGGGGGCACAAGGCCGTCGCCTGTCTGGTCTGGTGCCGCTTCCCCGGCGGCGAGCCCGGCACCGGCCAGGGCATCGGCGCGGTGGTGGTCGACCTGTCCAAGCCGGGTGTGAGCGTGGCCGGCACCCACAAGAAGATGGGCCTGCGCGGGTGCACCGAGGCCGAGCTCGCCTTCGACGGGGTCCGGATCGACCCGGGCGACGTGCTGGTGGTGGGCGAACCGGGGAACAACAACGGGCTCAAGACCCTCCTGGCCCACATCAACCACGAACGTTGCGGCAACGCGGCGATGTGCCTCGGGGCGGCCCAGGGCGCGCTCGAGTACGCCATGGCCTACATGGCCGAGCGCAAGTCGGGGACGACGCCACTGTCGAAGCTGCAGGGCCTGCAATGGAAGATCGCCGACATGGGCGTCGCCCTCGAGGCGGCGCGCCTGCTGCTGCAGCGGGCGCTGGTGCTCGCCGGGCCGCACGGCACCCCGCCCCCGCTCGAGTCGGCCATGGCCAAGATCGCCTGCAACCTGGCCGCCAAGCAGGTGTGCGACGAGGCGCTGCAACTCCTGGGCGGATACGGCTACAGCCGCGAGTACCCCGTGGAGCGGGCCTATCGCGACGTGCGGGGCCTGTGCATCGGAGCCGGTACCGTCGAGATCCAACGCAACTTCGTCGGCACCGCCCTGCTCGGGGGCCGGACCCCGGCCGGCTCCGGATGGAAGGCAGCACCCAGATGAGCGAGATCCGTCCGGTGGGAGTGCTCGGGGTGGGCGCGGCGGCGCCGACCCTGCGGGTGGCCGCGGCCGACGTGGCCCGAGCCTGGGGTGGATCGGCCAAGGGCACGCTGGCCGTGTGCGATGCCGACGAGGACACGCTGAGGCTCGGTTGGCAGGCGGCACGCGCCGCGCTCGATGCCGCCGGTGTGGCCCCGGGCGAGGTGTCGGGCCTGTGGTGGGGGACCACGCGGCCCCCGTTCGCCGAAGGCCCGAGCCATGTCTTCTTGGCCACGGCGCTCGGTCTCGGGGCCGACGTCGGCGGGGCCCTCCACTCCGGGTCGCCGCATGCCGGCATGGATGCCCTCGTCTCCGCCTGGGACGCGCTGGCCGCCGGTCACGCCGAGGTCGCGTTGGTGGTGGTGTCCGATGCGCTCGTCCCCGGCGTGGGGACCGCCGGAGAATCGGTCACCGGCGCCGGCGCCGCGGCGTTCGTGCTGCGGGCCATCCCGGCGGGGTCGGGTGGCAACGGATCGGCGCCCCCGGCCCGGCTGGTGACGCGGGTCACGCGCACGCTCCCGGCCGTCGACCGCTCCCGCGGGGATGGCGAGGCGGCCACCGGCGACATCTACGACGGTCGCCTGTTCCGCGAGGAGGTCTACCTGCCCCTGCTGTCGGCCACCGGTGGGGCGTTGGCGGCCGGCGCGGCGAAGGGGGACACCCGCTGGGCGGTGACGGACCCCGACGGCAAGCTCGCCTCGGCGTTGTCCAAGAAGCTCGGGGGCACCCTGGTGTCGGCCGCCGTCCAGGGCTCGCTCGGTGACGCCGGCGCCGCC
>DATGGF010000405.1:0-4552 GCA_035308625.1 Acidimicrobiales bacterium
GCTCTCCACGCGCTGTCCGAGGCGCGCTTCTCCAAGCGGGGCCAGGGGATCGAACTGGCCCTGCGCCGCCTGCGCCGGGCCGGAGCGCCCCGGAAGGCCCGATGAGCGCGCCGACGGCCATGGGCACTGGACGCCGCCTACGGGTGGAGGCGATCGTCTCGGGCCGCCTCGTCGCGTCGAGCCGGTTCCGGGTCCTGCAACACGTGGACCCGCTCCACGGTCTCGGCATCGACGTCGACGTCCATCCGCCGCGCCTGCCCAAGTACGTGTCGCTGCCGCCGTCGGTCCACCGCCATCCCCGGCTCGTTCCCGCGGCGCGCGGCGCGCTCAAGGCGGTGAAGGTGGCTACCCGGGTCCCCTCCGCCGCCCGCAGCTGGCGAGCCGACGTGACCTGGCTCGAGCGCGAACTGCTGCCTGGCCACCTGACCCTGGAGCGGGTGCTGCACCGGCCCCTCCTCTTCGACGTCGACGACGCCATCTGGCGGCTGCCGGGGCACGAGCGCCCGGTGCGCGAGATCGCGGCGCGCTCGGCCTGCGTCCTGGCGGGCAACGACTTCCTGGCCGACTGGTTCTCGTCGGTGGCAACCGAGGTCGAGCGGGTGTGGACGGCCGTCGACACCGAGCGCTTCACTCCGGGGCCCCCCGTCGAACCCTTCACCGTGGGCTGGACCGGCTCGGCCTCGACACTGCGCTACCTCGAGCGCCTGGCCGAGCCGCTGGCTCGCTTCCTCGATGCCGCCCCCGAGGCGCGCCTGGTGGTCATGGCCGACATGGCGCCCACGTTGGCTGGCATCCCCGGTGATCGTCTCGACTTCGTCCGCTGGAGCCCGGAGGTCGAGGCGTCCTCGCTGCGGCGCTTCAGCGTCGGGGTGATGCCGTTGCCCGACACCGACTGGGGCCGGGGCAAATGCGCCTTCAAGATGCTCCAGTACCTCGCTTGTGGCGTCCCCGCCCTGGTCTCGCCGGTGGGCATGGGACGCGACATCGTGGAGGCGCACGACGTGGGTCTGGTGGCCACGAGCGACGACGACTGGGTCGAGGCCTTGCTGGCCCTGCGCGCCGATCGCGATCGGGCCGCCGACCTGGGCCGGCGGGGCCGGGAGCTGGCCGAAGCGTCGTTCTCGCTACGGGTGATCGCCGCGCAGCTGGCCGACTGCATGCGCCGCCATGGCTGACACCTTGACCGCCGTAGTGGTGGCCTACGGCCACCCCGACGACCTGCGGCGCGCCTTGGAGGGACTGGAAGGATCGGTCCCGGTGGTGGTTGTCGACAATTCTTCCTCTGCGGATGTGCGCGACGTGGCCGAACATGCGGGCGCCGGCTATGTCGATCCTGGCGAGAACCTCGGCTTCGCCGCCGGCGTCAACCGGGCACTGGCCGGTCTCGATCTGCACCACACCGACGTGCTCCTGCTCAACCCGGACGCCGAGGTGCGGCCAGCGGCACTGTGGCGGCTGCGCCAGGAGCTGCGCCACGACCCGAAGGTGGCCTGCGCCGCGCCGGCGCAGCGACACCCGGTGACCGGCGCCGAGGTCCGGGTGCGGTGGCCGTACGCCACCCCGGCCCGGGCCTGGGCCGAAGCCATGGGCCGGGGCCGGCGCCACCAGGGATGGGACTTCGTCATCGCCTCGGTGCTCGTGGTGCGGGGTGAAGCGCTGCGCCAGGTCGGCGGCTTCGACGAGGGATTCTTCCTCTACGCCGAGGAGGCCGACTGGCAGCGCCGGGCCGGCCAGTTCGGGTGGCGCGTCTCGTTCTGCGCCGACGCATCGGCCCTGCACGCCGGGGCCGCCACTGATGACGACACCGCACGACACCAGCTTCGCTTCCACGCCGCGGTGGAGCGGCACGTGCGCAAGTGGCACGGCGCCTCGGGGTGGCGCTCGTACCAGCTCGCCTCGGTCGTCACCGCGCTGCGGCGGGCCGTAGTGCGCCGGGGCCCCGAGCGCCGACGGGCGCTCGCCCTGGCCGCGCTTTACGCCCGGGGGCCCTACTCGGCGGCCCGGCGGGCCGGCGTGGTCCCGGCACGCGCCTTCGGGGCGCCGGGCTTCGACTGACGCACAAGCCCCAGGGCCCGGGTAGCCGCCTGGGTCGCCCACAAGCGCAGGCGGAACAGCCGCACCAACACCGCTGGGATCCGCCGGTACAGCGGGTCCCAGCGGCGACCGGCCTGCCAGGCTTCCGCGGCCGCGTCGACGATCCCGTCGAAGAGCACCGCCTCAGAGAACCATTTCTCCCACTCGGCGCGGGCCTGCTCGCCGCGGCGCCGGCTCGACCCCGCCTCGGGACCCAGGACCTCGGCCAGCGCGCCGATCTTCCGCTCGGGCACCCGCAAGAGGAAGCTGTCCCAGTCGGGTCCCCGCGGCAGTACATAGGCGTCGGCCAGGAGCACGGGCGCGCCGCCCAGGCTCATCACCTCGAAGAGCCGAAGCGACCCGGTGCCCCAGCCGCGCGGGCACAGCACGAAGGCCGACGAACGGATGGTGTCGACGTAGCTCGACTGGCCCTCGTCGCGGCCGGGCGCACTGTGGTCGAAATGCTTGTAGTAGGGCAGGCTGTCGCGCACCTGGATCCCGGGCGCGTCGCGGTAGCGGCGGAGCAACCTCCGCCGCAGCGTCGAGTTCGGCGAGCCCACGAAGCTGAAGAGATACTCAGGCTCACCCGCCGGAGCCAGCGGCGCCGTCCGGGCCAGCTCCACCGCCGGGTTTCCGTGACCCCCGAAGGTCCACGCGTAGGCGTGGGAGCGGACACGGCCGGCGTGTGTGCTCACCCCCCGGCGCGGCGATGCGTACACCCCCGGGGCGAGAGCCAGATAGGCGTCGTCACACGTGTACACGGCGCACTTGGCCCGATGGGCGCGGTACACGGAATTCTCGAGAAGGTACTCGGGGTTGTACGAGAAACTGCCGCACAGCAGCACCAGATCGGCGGCCTCGGGACTGTCGACGACCTCGTGGCGCCGGCTGTGGAGCGCCAGCTGAGCCATGGTGTCGGCCAGCGGGTACGACCCGATGCGCGCCAGGTGGACCTTCACCGGGCGTACGCTCCCCCGGTGCCCAAGGAGTCGCGGTGTCGCCCCGGCTGAGCGTGGTCATGCCGACGCGCAACCGCGCCGGCGAAGTAGTGCGGGCGGCCAACTCGGTGCTCACGCAGGACGTGTCGCTCGAGCTCGTGGTGGTGGACGACCACTCCGACGACGCCACCGGTGTGGTCCTCGACGAGCTGGCCGAACGCGACGGGCGCGTCCGGGTCGTCCACGTCACCGAAGGCGAGCCCCTCGGGCCGTGTGAGGCCCGCAACCGCGGCCTCGCGACTGCCCGCGGTGAGTTGGTCGGCTTCTGTGACGACGACGACGCCTGGCTGCCCGGCGCGGCCGCCACGGTGCTCCAATTCCTCGACGCCCACCCCGATGTGGTCATGGCCTCGGCGTGGCACCGGGTCGTCCACGTGGAACTGGGCACCAGCGCGGTGTTCCGGGGCCCGACGCACTATGGCGCGTCCCAGCTGCGCTGGCAGAACGTCGTGGCCGTTCCCTTCGCCGTGGTCCGGCGAGCCGCGGTGGGCGACGAGCTCAGCTTCGACGTGCGCCTGCCCACGGGGGAGGACTGGGACCTGTGGCTGCGCTGTGCCCGGTTGGGCCCGGTGCGCACGGTGCCCGTCGTCTGTTACGAGTACTTCCAGCACGGTGGCCGGCGGCAGACCCGCGCCACCGAACGCCAAGTTGAGGGCCGGCGCAATTTCGTGGAGAAGCACGGGCCGGACATGGGAGCGAGCTGCCGGCTCTACCACGAGGCCATCCTGGCCGGGTACGACGGCGGGCGGCGGGCCATGCTCGACTCGCTCACCAAGGCGGCGCGGCGCGCACCCATGGCGGCGGGAACTGCCGGTGCCGTGCTGGCCATGGGCACCACGGCCAGCCGGGTAGGCCAGCGGCGCGGCGACCCGGGTCTGCCGGCGCGGCTCATCGCCTCACTGGCCGGCTCGCGACGCGACCGTCGCTGAGCGACGGCGGGGCCCGAGCCAGCGGAGGGCGGCCCGGCGGGCGTAATACGCCTCAACCCGCAGGGCGTGGCCAACGCCGCCGAGGCGCCAGTGCTTGCGCAGGATCTGGTGGAACGTGTGCTCGGCCGCCGGGTCCGACGCCAGACGGTCGCCCCGCGACTCGCCACCGTGCTTGCGATACCACAGCAGCGGCTCGTCGACGAGCACGCCCCCGTAGCCGGCCTCGGCCAGTGTGAGATAGAAGTCCCAGTCCTCCACGCCGGTGCGGGCACGCTCGTCGTAAGGGTGGCGCCGGGCCAGCTCGCCCCTCAACAACGCACTGACGTGCACGAAGGGCCACCGCAATAGGCGCGCCGCGTCCCACTCGGGGAACGACGTCGTCCCCTCCTCGGCGCCGAAGTAATGGCACTGGGTGTAGACGTAACCGGTGGAACCGGGCGCTGAGGCCAGGACCGGCACCGTGCGCTCGAGGTAGTGCTCGTCGAGCCGGTCGTCGGCGTCCAGGAACACCAGGAACTCGGTGTCGCACGCGGCCGCCCCGGTGTTGCGGGC
>DATGGF010000406.1:0-6846 GCA_035308625.1 Acidimicrobiales bacterium
GCAGGTGCCGGTGGCGGCCGACCGCTTCGACCGCTACTCGCGCGACGCCCGTGGCGTGGCCCAGAAGTCGCTTCCCCCGCAGGTGGCGCAAGCCACGCCGCTCGCCCCCGGGGGTCTCATCAGTGCGCTGGCCGTGCGCCAGCCGGTGGGGGTGGTCACCTGCATCACTTCTTACAACTTCCCCATGGTGAACATGGCCGGCAAGGTGGCCCCGGCGCTGGCCATGGGCAACACGGTGGTGGTGAAGCCGGCACCCCAGGACCCGCTCGCCGTGGTCGAGCTGGTGCGCATCCTCGACGAGGTGGGCTTCCCTCCCGGCGTGGTCAACCTGGTGAATTCCTCCGGTCCCGAGCCGGCCGCGGCGCTGGTGGCCTCGCCCGACGTCGACATGATCAGCTTCACCGGCTCGACGCAGGTCGGCGTGCGCATCGCCCAGGACGGCGGGCGCACCATGAAGCGACTGCTCCTCGAGCTCGGGGGCAAGGGCGCCTGCCTCGTCTTCGACGACGCCGACCTGGCCGGCGCGGTTGGCTGCATCGGGTCCACGTGGAGCTTCCACTCGGGCCAGATCTGCACCGCGCCGACCCGCGCCGTGATCCAGTCCGGTGTCTATGACGAAGTGGTCGAGCGCTTAAGCCGCTACGCCACGGTGCTCAAGGTGGGCGATCCCACCGCGCCCGACACGGTGGTCGGCCCCCTCATCTCGGCGCTCCAGCGCGAACGGGTGGAGGGCCACATCGCGCAGGGCAAGGCCGAAGGAGCGGAGGTCGTGGTGGGGGGCGGACGCCCCGAACACCTGGAGCGGGGCTTCTACATCGAGCCGACGCTCGTGGCCGGCACCAACGCCATGCACGTCACCCGCGAGGAGATCTTCGGGCCGGTGGTGGTGGCCGTGCGCTTCGAGGACGAGGACGAGGGCGTAGCCATCGCCAACGACAACGACTACGGCCTCTACGACTACGTCTTCAGCGGCGACGTGCCCCGCGCCTTCCGGGTGGCCCGGCTGCTGCGCGCCGGCCACGTCGGCATCAACACCGCCCAGCGGAACCACGAGGCGCCGTTCGGCGGCTTCAAGATGTCCGGGGTAGGGCGCGACGGGGGTGACTACGGCCTGGAGGCGTACTCCGAGCTGCAGTCGATCGTGTGGACGAGCTGATCCCGGCACGCGTCAGGCGGACCGAGCTTTCACAGGAGGGGCAATGAGCACCTACGACCTGGCCATCATGGGCGGCATCGTGGTCGACGGCAGCGGTCTGGCCCGTCGTCGCGGTGACATCGGGATCAAGGACGGCCGCATCGCCACCATCGGCTTCGTCGACCCGGCCGACGCCGACGAGGTCATCGACGCCGACGGCCTGCACGTGGCCCCGGGAATCATCGACGCCCACACCCACTACGACCCGCAGGTGACGTTCGAGCCACACGCCACCTCGTCGTGCTACCACGGCGTGACCACCGTGCTGGCTGGGAACTGCGGCTTCTCGGTGGCGCCCAACCGGCCCAGCGAGCGCGACTTCCTGGCCCGCATGTTCGCCAAGGTGGAGGGCATGTCCCCGGTGGCGCTGTCCGCCGTGCAGTGGGACTTCGAGACCTTCGGCGAGTTCCTCTCCAGCCGCAAGGGCAAGCTCGGGGTGAACATGGCCTGCTACGTCGGCCACTCGGCCGTGCGCCGCTACGTCATGGGGGCCGACGGCTCGGAGCGCGAGGCCACCGACGACGAGATCGAGCAGATGCGCCAGGTGGTGGCCCAGTCCATGGAGGCGGGGGCGGCGGGCTTCTCCTCTTCCCACGGCCCCACCCAGCTCGACGGCGACGACCGGCCCGTGCCCAGCCGCTTCGCCAGCCTCCACGAGCTCGAGGTGCTGTGCGCCGAGGCCGGACGCCATCACGGCGGCTCGATCACGTATCTCCACCGCAGCGCCATCGGCGGGCTCGACCAGGACGACAAGGACCTGCTCGTCCGCCTGGGCACGGTGAGCCGGCTGCCCATCATCCTCCAGGGCCTGGGCGGCCGCTCCAAGGTGGACGTCCCCGGCGCCGGCTGGGAGGACGTGGCCGCCTGGATCGAGGATGCCGGGCGCCAAGGCGTCGGCATCTACTCGATGCTGCGCAACCATCCCTTCGACCGCGACTTCCGGGTGGACGCCGGGACCAACCTCTACGAGGGCGTCCCCGCGTGGCACCGCGTGCTCGGCCCGGGCGGGAGCGTCGAGGAGAAGTTGGCCATCCTGCGCGACCCGGCGGCGCGCGACGAGATGCGCCATGCCGTGGACCACCCCAACACCGACGCGTCGAAGGGCTCCACCCTCCCGCCCCCGCGCTTCGGCGTGGTCGAGGTGGACGAGGTGCTCAAGCCCGAGCACGAGAAGTACCTCCACCGCACCATCGCCGAGATCGCCAAGGAGCTCGGCCGCGAGCCGGCCGACGTGATGCTCGACCTGGCCGCCGACGAGGACCTGCGCACCACCTTCCGCTACGTGAACAAGAGCCGGGGCTGGGAGGAGGCGGTCGCCATGGGCCAGCGCCACCCGGCCATGGTCATCGGCATCTCCGACGGCGGCGCCCACCTCGACCGCGACGACGGGTCCGACTGGTCCACCGCCTTCCTGGCTTTCTGGGTGCGCAACCGCAAGCTGTGGACCCTCGAAGAGGGGATCCGCCAGATGACACAGGTGCCGGCCGCCCTGCTCGGCTTCGAAGGCCGCGGCATGCTCTTGCCCGGCTACTGGGCCGACGCCTTCATCTTCGACCCCGACACCGTCGAGCTCGAGTCCAAGAAGCAGGTCCACGACTTCCCCGGCGGCGAGGCCCGGTACTCGGCCCGGCCCCGGGGGATCTACTGGACGATCGTGAACGGCGTCCCCATCGTCCGCCACGGTGAGGTGCTCACCGACAACCTCCCCGGACAGGTGGTGCGGCCGGGCGTGGCCTGAGGCCGGCGCCGTGCCCGAGCGCGCCGCCTTCCACGCCATCGCCGCCCGGGTCCGCAACTGGGGCCGGTGGGGGCCCGACGACCAACTCGGCACGCTCAACTTCGTCGACGCCGCGGCGCGGCACCGGGCGGTGGCCGCCGTGCGCACGGGCGAGGCCTACCCGCTCGGGTTGCCGCTGTCGGAGGAAGAGGGCATCCAGGCCGGCCTCGTCCCCGGACGGGTGAACCCGATGCGGTCGATGGTGGCGGTGAACAACCCGCTGTCGGACGACCCCGAGTGGATCAGCTCCAGTGAGGACGTGGTCACGCTGGCCCTGCAGTGCGCCACCCATTGGGACGCGCTGGCCCACGTGAGCTACGACGGCCGGCTCTACAACGGCCATCCGGCTTCGTCGGTCACCGAGGCGGGGGCGAGCCGTTGTGGCATCGAACAGGTGCGCACCCTGGTGACCCGTGGCCTGTTGCTGGACGTGGCCCGGGCGCGGGGCGAGGACATCCTGCCGCCCGGCTACGGGATCACGCCCGACGACCTCGACGCCGCCTGCGCCCTCGGAGGGCTGCGGCCCGAACGCGGTGACGCCGTGCTGGTGCGCACCGGCCAGATGGCCCATTTGCGAGGGGAACGGACGCAGAAGGCGCTGTTCGCCTACGCCTTCCCCGCGCCCGGGCTCACCATGGCCTGCGCCGAATGGCTCCGGGCCCACGACGTGGCCGCGGTGGCCACCGACACCTTGTCGCTCGAGGTGTTCCCCGGTGAGGACGAGGCCATCTACCTTCCGGTGCATCTGTTGCACCTGGTCGAGATGGGGCTGACCCAGGGGCAGAACTTCGTCCTCGACGAACTGGCCGAGGCGTGCGAGGCCGACGGCGTCTACGACTTCTTCCTCGACGCCACGCCGCTGCCGTTCACCCACGCCCTCGGCTCGCCGGTGAACCCGGTCGTCGTGCGGTAGCCAGGCGCGCCTGCCCGGCGCCGCCTCCGGGCGCCGGTCCCGTCCGCGGGGGCGGCAACGTGTCGGCCGACTCGGGGGCGCTGCGGCCCGTCACCGCCCACAGCAGGAACCGCGCCTGGCTGTCCACCATGGCCGTGGTGCGGATGCCCCAGAACTCGAAGCCGTAGCGGTGCGCGGCGACATGGGCCAGCATCGAGATGACGGTGGCCGCCACCGCCATGGGGTCGGCACCCGCCGGGCTGCCCGGCCCGGCCGCGGCAGCGCCACCGGGGCCAGCGGCCACCACCCGGGCGAGGGTCACGGTCACCGCGTTGAGGGCGCGCACCCGCAGCCCCCGGAAGCGCAGGTCGCCTTCCTCGGTGGCCAGCTCGACCACCCGGAACACCGACCGGTTGGCCTCCCAGTAGTCCATGAATCCCTGGACCACGGCGCGGGCCGTGTCCCATCCGTGGTCCTCGGACCAGTCGCCCTCGACCAGCTGGGCCAGGTTGCCGGCGCCCTCGACCAACTCCTCGGCCAGCACCAAGATGGCCTGCTCCACGTTCTCGAAGTACTGGTAGAAGGTGGCTGGCGACGTGCCCGCCTGACGGGCGATGTCGATCACCTTGATGGAGCGCCAGGGGGTGGCTTCGAGCAGCTCGGCCGTGCACTCGAGCAGGCGCTGGCGGGTGGCCCGGCCCCGGCGCCCGGGCAGGCGTCCATCGGTGGCCGCCAGGTCGACGTCCTCGCGCCGGGCGGGCTCGCGGGAGGCCATGCCGGTCACGCTAGCTCTGCGGGCTGACGGGGCGTCAGTTCCTGTCGGCCGCTGGTCACCGGGGTTGCCGAGAGGCCGTTCGATAACGTGTTGCATCGTGCAGGAGCCGGCGGCGCCCCGGGCGCTCACTCGAGCCCAGGAGGCGCGCCGCCAGCGGGTGGTCGACGCCGCCATGGCCCTCGCCCTCGAAGGTGGTTACGACGCCGTGCAGATGCGCGACGTAGCCGCCCGGGCCCATGTGGCCATGGGCACCGTCTACCGGTACTTCGCCTCCAAGGACCATTTGCTCGCGGCGGCCCTGGTGCACTGGGTCGAACAGCTCGACGCCCGTCTCGCCCAACTGCCGCCTCGGGGGGACCGCGCCTCGGAGCGCGTGCTCGACGTCCTCGACCGCGCCCTGAGGGCCATGGGCCGCCAGCCCCGCTTGGTGGCTGCGGTGTTCACGTCGCTGGCCTCACCCGACCCCGCGGCCATCGAATGCCAGCAGCAGATGAACTCCCTCATGGACGGCATCATCATCCGGGCCATGGGTCGTCCCGAGCCTCCCGATCACCTGGAGCGGACCAAGGTGCTCGGACACGTCTGGTACTCGTCGCTCGTGGGCTGGGTCAACGGATGGAGCGACATGACCCGAGTGCGCGACGAGCTGGCCACCGCCGTGCGCCTGTTGTTGCCCGACAACCTCCACTCCCGCCCGCTCTGACCGGCGCGGGGTGACGAGCCCCTGGTCGGAGGCCCTGGCGGCAACCGGCCGCCGGCCCTGCCCGGTGTTGCGGCTCGGCCGGGCGCATGGTCGAATGCCCGATAGCAGCTGACCAGGGAGGGGCTATGCGCGCAGCGGTGTTCCACGGTACGAGTGGCGAGGTGGTTGAGTTCCACGACGACGTCGAGGTCTCCGACCCGGGCCCCGGCGAGGTCAAGGTCAAGATCCACGCCGCCGGCGTGTGCCACTCCGACCTGTCGGCCATGAACGGCACCCTCCCCATGCCGGCGCCGTGCGTGCTGGGCCACGAAGGGGCGGGAGAGATCGTGGAGGTGGGCCCGGGCGTCGACCAGGTGGCTGTGGGTGACCACGTCATCGTGGCGTGGACGCCGCCGTGCGGTGTGTGCCGCGCCTGTCGCCGCGGCGAGGCCAACCTGTGCGTGCAGATCTTCTACAACATCGCCGGTGCGGCCAAGTTCTCCCGCGCCGGGTCGCCTGTGTTCGGATTCGCCGGCACCGGCACCTTCGCCGAGGAGATGGTCGTACCTCAGCAGGGTGTGGTGAAGATCGGCGACGACGTCCCCTACGAGATCGGCGCGCTCATCGGCTGCGGCGTGACCACCGGGGTCGGCGCCTCGCTCAACACAGCCAAGATCAAGCCGGGATCGAGCGTGGTCGTCTTCGGCGCCGGCGGGGTGGGCATCGCCGCCATCCAAGGCGCCCGGGTGGCCGGGGCGGCCGAGATCGTGGCCGTCGACATGGTCGACTCCAAGCTCAAGACGGCCCAGCACTTCGGGGCCACCCGCGGCGTGAAGCCCGACGAGGTCGACGCGGCCAACATGGAGATCAACGAGGGCGAGGGCTTCGACTACGCCATCGAGTGCATCGGGCTGTCTTCGACCATCCGGGCCGCCTACGACGCGGTGCGCCGCGGCGGCACGGCGGTGATCGTGGGCGCCGGGCGTTCGGATGACAACGTCCAGTTCAACGCCTTCGAGCTGTTCTTCATGGAGAAGAAGCTGCTCGGCTCCTACTACGGCTCGGCCGACGTGCGCACCGAGTTCCACCGCCTCATCCGCCTGTGGAAGACGGGGCGTCTCGACCTCGACGGCATGATCTCGTCCCGTCTCGACATCTCCAAGGCGCAGGACGCCTTCGACGCCCTAAAGGGCGGCGAGGTGATCCGCCAGATCCTCACCTTCTGAACCGAAGCGCCGGCACGCCGGAGGACAGGGCAGGGTCAGCGCCGTCGGGCGGCCGCGCCCTCGAGGCGCCGTCGGGCGCCGACGCGGCCGCGCTGGTCGCGTCGCTCGTGCGCAAGGTGGCCGACTTCCCCCAGCCGGGGGTGACCTTTCTCGACATCACGCCGGTGCTGGCCGACGCCCGGGCCTTCGCCGCCGCGGTGGCCTGGCTGGCGCAGTCCTTCGACGGTGCGATCGACAAGGTCGTGGCCATCGAGGCGCGGGGATTCATCCTCGGCGCCCCGGTGGCCCACGTGCTCGGC
>DATGGF010000407.1:0-3792 GCA_035308625.1 Acidimicrobiales bacterium
ACCCCCGGTAGCATGGCTGCATGGAACTGAATGTTCCGGCAGGTGCCAGCAACCGGGCATATCTCGTAGCGGGCGTGGGCTTGACGATCGTGCTTGCACTCATCACCTTCGCGATCACGACCGCTGCTACGCCGCCGTTGGCGGTTGCCCTGACCAAGTTCGGCATCTAACCGCATATCGAAGACTGGACGGAGGGGCGCTTAGTAAGTCGCGTTCCTCTTGCCCCCGCCGGTACGCTGGGGGTCGATGGGACGGCCCGAGCCTTGCGAGGACGAGGAACCCGTCAGCCTTCATCCGCTCAGCTTCGAGGAGGCTCTGGCGGGATTGCTGGCCGTGGACCCCGCCGACGTGGAGGACTCCGAGGAGGAGCCCGAGCAGCCCGAGTAGTTCAGGGCTTGCCGATCAGGCGCTTATACGTGAGGCGCTTGCCGCTGGTCTGCCCCATCAGCTTGACCATCCGCTCGGAGTCGCTGATCTTGCACGTCGAGTAGCGGAAATCGAACTCGGCCAGGTAGCGCGCCGTGTGCTGCTTGCTGATGTGGTGGTGGGTGCCGTCCACCGACCGCTTGAACTGGCCGAAGTACCCCTCCACGAGATTCGTGGTGACGCCGTTGCGGGCGTACTCACCCGCGGCGTGGTTCACGAACTCATGACCCTTGAACTCCCAGGCAATGAAGCCGTAACCTGCCCAGCCGTCCGTGTGCAGGATGGTGCGCTCTTTCGCCGCGACCCGTCCGATTGCTTCGCTGAGGGTGAAGCCCTGGGCGTCGGGGATCACCTGGGACCGGACCTCGCCCGTCTCACGCGACACGACAGAGAGAACGATCGACTTCTCCGACTCGTCGTGGCCTTGCCGCTTGTGGGCGTGGCGGTTGCGATCCTTCCCGCCTACCCAGGTCTCATCCGCCGCAACGGTCCCCGAGAACATGGCCGAGAACGGAGCCACCTTCATGCCCTCGCGAATCCGGTGGACCATGAACCACGCCGTCTTGTGCGTCACCCCAAGCGTGCGATGCAGCTCGTAGGCAGCGACGCCGTTCTTCGATGCAGAGAGCAGGTAGATCGCCATCAGCCACTTGGACAACCGAATCTGCGTGCTCTCGAAGATGGTCCCGACGAGGACGGAGAACTTGCGACGGCAGGAGGCGCACTTCCAAGTGCGTCGGTAGCTCTTGCGCCCAGTGGTGGTCAGGGCGTCGGCCAATCGGTACGCCTTCACGACCTTGCTGCAATACGGGCAAACCGGGCCGTCGGGCCACCGGAGGCTTTCGACCAGATCCCAAGCAGACGACTCGTCCGAGAAATGCTTTGCGAGGGTGGCGATGTTCAGCGGCTCCATGCCGACACTTTGACAGGGGGGTGTGACAGTCAATCGGGGGAAATCACATCACTGTCATTCAACCAAACCATTGACCACCCATTGCGCAATAAGTACCCTGGGTACCTCTTACGCCGCCTGGTGTCGGGAGGGGGCATGGCACGGCAGCTGCGGTTCGACCTGGGTTCCCACCTGTTCTTTGGCGATAACTTGGCGGTCTTACCGGAGTACATCGCTGACGAGGTGGTCGATCTCATCTATCTCGACCCCCCGTTTAACTCCAAACGGTCGTATAACGCCATCTTTAGACACGTAGACGGAACCCCGGCAGCTGCTCAGATCAAGGCATTTACGGACACCTGGCATTGGAACCTCACGTCAGAAATCACCTTCAAGCGCACCGTCGAAGCCGGTGGCCCCGTGTCCCGGTTGTTGCTGGCGCTGAGGGACGTGCTCGGCACGAACGACGTGCTGGCCTACCTCACGATGATGGCCCCCAGGCTCCAGGAACTCCATCGGGTGCTGAAGCCGACCGGGACCATCTATCTGCATTGCGACCCGACCGCCAGCCACTACCTGAAGCTCGTACTGGACGCCGTGTTTGGCCCCGAGCACATGTTGAACGAAGTCATCTGGAAGCGGACGGAGACCAAGGGGGATGCTCGGCGGAAGTTCGGCGCGGTCCACGACTCCCTCCTGGCCTATGCGAAGTCGAACAAGTACAAGTTCAACCCGGTCTATGCGATCAAAGACGAGGATTACCTAGACCGGTTCCGTTTGGATGACCACGACGGCAAGGGGCCGTACCGAATCGCTCCCCTCGATAGTCCCAACCCTCGGCCCAATCTGACGTACGAGTACAAGGGATTTCAGCCACCAGCGAAGGGCTGGCGAGTCAAGCGCGAACTCATGGAGAAGCTGGATGCCCAGGGGCGCCTCGCATTCCCGAAGACGAAAGACGGACGCATCGGGCGTAAGCACTACCTCTCTGAGCAGGAAGGGGCCAAGGTTGCTGACGTGTGGACCGACATTCGCCCGGTTCAGGCGTCAAGCGCCGAGCGTATCGGCTACCCAACCCAAAAGCCGTTGGCGCTCCTGGAGCGCATCATCGCGGCTTCGTCGGATGCCGGTGACCTGGTGCTCGACCCGTTCTGCGGGTGTGGAACCGCCATCGCTGCTGCACAGACGCTCGGGCGACGGTGGATCGGAATCGACATCACCCGAGTAGCGATAGAAGTCATCGTGACAAGACTGGAGAAGAAGTTCCCCAACGTTGACTACGCCGTGCCGAGAGGAATCCCGACCACGATGGACGAGGTGGACTTCCTCGCTGGACTCGACAAGTACGCCTTCCAACAGTGGGCGTGTGATTGCCTCGGGATCGACGCCGAGATTCGTAAGGGCGCCGACAAGGGGATTGACGGCGAAGTCGTCCGCTACGTCACCCCCGGTTCAGACAAGCCCTGGCGGGCGGTGGTCTCGGTGAAGGGTGGCGCGGTCAAAGTCACACAGATTCGGGACCTGCGCGGCACGATGGAGCGCGAGAAGGCCGACGCGGGCATCTTCGTCACCTACAGGACGCCCACCAAGCCCATGAAGGCCGAGGCCCTTTCGGCGGGTCTCATGGACACAGGCATCCCAAGAATCCAGATCGTGACGGCCGAGGAACTCATAAACGGAAAACTCCCCACCTTCCCCCTGCCAGCCGGGGTAGCCCCCATTGCTCCCGTCTTGGAACCCGAACACCCCGAGGTAGTCGCCGCTCACCCCAAGTTGGCAGCTGTCGCGACGGGGGCATGACCCCCGCTATGCCAGGGGCGAGCGGCGGCCTGCGCGGCGGCTTCGCCGGGCAGGTGCCCCAGTACCCGCGCACCGGGCCGCCCGGGATCAGCCACTACGTCGGCAAGGTCAACGTGGGGGACGTCATAGGGGAGCGCCAGGGCCGCATGGGCCGGATCGTCATGTTCCACGTGGACAACCTGCTCTACCGCAACCGGAAGGGCGCGCTGATCGGCATCCTGCAGTTCTTCGGGGAGGGCGCGCCGATGGACCTCGAGAAGCCCGGGAACCTGAACGTGTGGGTTCACCCGCGCCGCCTGCGCCGGGGGATCGCGACGGCGCTTGTGCTCGAAGCGACACGGCGCTGGGGGCCGCTCCCCTGGGATCAGCAGCTCTACACGCCGGAGGGTCGCGCGCTCATCGAGGCGCTGCAGGCGTAGGGGCGGCTCCGGTGAGCGTCGACCTGTCGAAGGTCATCGTGCTCGTGCCGGACCGCTTCGGCGTCACCGTCTGCGACCTGGCGACACTCGTGAACCGGCTGGACGAGACAGAGACACTAACCGAGGCGTTGACGAACGGGGGCTTCGACACCGCCTGGGGTGACGCTGACGTTATGTGGACGGTGCAGAAGGTGCGGAAGCTGAACGCCGACGGCGACGTCGACGCCTACTGGGAGGCGAAGCGGCCTCCGAGGC
>DATGGF010000408.1:0-1804 GCA_035308625.1 Acidimicrobiales bacterium
GGCGAAGAAGGCACCCGGCTCGGGATGGCCTTCGGGATGGGGGAAGTCCGAGCCGAGGAGCACCCGGTCGGCGCCGATGAGCTCGACGAGCGCTCGGACGTCGTCGTCATCGAAGGGCGCCACCGAGACGTGGTGGCGGAAGACGTCGCTCGGGCGGTCATCGACGCGGCCGCCCAACCACGCTCCCTGGGCGCCGGTCACCACGGCGCGGTCCATCACGTGGAGGAGGAAGGGCACCCACCACGAGCCGTTCTCCACGCTCATGGCCTGCAGACCGGGGAAGCGCCCGAACAGGTTGTGCAGCACCAGTGACGCCAGGGTGTCCATGATCGGCCGCTCCCCGAAGAAGCACGCCCGTTGGAACGGCGACTGCGCGTGCGCGGGAGGCCGCGGTGCCTCGCCCCAGTGGACCGACAGCAGCTGGTTGTAGCCCGACTCGGCGCCGTGGAACGCGATCGGGACGCCCGCCTCCTCGAGCCGCGCCCAGAACGGGTCGAAGAAGGGGTCGGCGACCGAGCGCCCGTTGACCGGCGCGAAGAGCAGGTGCACGACGCGCGCACCGTGGGCCAGCACGTGGTCGAGCTCCTTGACCGCCTCCTCGCGGTCGACGAGGGTCAGCCACGGCACGGCGAAGATGCGGTGCCGGTAGTCGAACCCCCACTCCTCGTCGAGCCACCGGTTGAACGCACGCAGGTTGGCCACGCACGCGGCGGGGTCGTCGCGCATCTGCACCTCGACGGTCAGCCCCAGGCTCGGCCACAGGACCACCGCCTCGATGCCCTCGGCGTCCATCCACTCCAGCCGGGCGTCGCGGCGCACGAACGCCGGGACGTCGCCGGGGCGGACGAGGTCGCCGGGCTCCAGCGGCCGGTAGCGCTCGTCCTTGTGCGCGCGGACCACGCCGGGCCGCCCGATCAGGTCGGCCGGCGTGCTGAGCAGGTAGTACGAGGGGTCGGCACCGAAGTACGGCCGCCCGAGACCGTCGGGGCCGCGTTCGATGTGGAACGCCCGCCCGGCGAACGCGGGGTCGAGGTACCGGGTGAAGCAGTCGTCGGGCTCGTAATAGTGGTTGTCGATGTCGACCAGGCGGTAGCCGGGGCCCACGCGGATCGTTTTACCGTACGCTTGGCTCAAGGGACGGCAGAGGGGGCAACCATGGCCACGCGGGACTACAAGCTGGTGTCGGCGGACTCCCACCTGAGCCACCCACCGGGGTTCTTCCAGCGGTACCTGCCGGAGCGCTACCGCGACCACCAGTGGGTGAAGTCGGTCGAGGCGGCGTCCAAGGACGCGCTCAAGATGGCGGGCATGGGCCTCAGCCACATGGCGGGGCGGCGCTACGAGGACTACAAGGAGAAGGACATCACGGAGGACGACATCCGGGTCGGCGCCTTCGAGCCCACAGCGCGCCTGAAGGACATGGACCTCGACGACGTGGACGCGGAGGTGCTGATCTCGGGGGGCGCGGTGCCGACCGGCGACGGCGTCGACCGCGACTTCCAGCGGGCGGTCATCCAGGCCTACAACAACTTCCTCTCCGAGTTCTGCCAGGCCGACCCGGCGCGGCTGATCGGCCCGGCGACGGTCCCGTTCGGCAACCCCGAGCTCGCCTTGGAGGAGATGAAACGGGCGGCCAAGCTCCCCGGCATCCGGGCCTTCCTGTTCGACGCCTTCCCCGCGGTCCAGTACTGGGACGAGATGTACGAGCCGTTCTGGCAGGTCGCCAACGACCTCGGCTACCCGATCCACTTCCACATCGCCCAGCCGCGCTCGAACGCGTTCACGATGGGCTCGCTGGCCCCCA
>DATGGF010000409.1:0-3257 GCA_035308625.1 Acidimicrobiales bacterium
CGAGTACGGCGGCGCCGGGCTGACCCTCGAGCACCAGCAGGTCTTCTTCGACGTCGTGGCCGACCTCGGGCGCCAGGTGCCCACGGCGTACCTGGTGTCCGTCGGCATGCTCGGCCCGACGATCCTCGAGCACGGCTCCGAGGAGGCCAAGCGCAAGTTCCTCCCGCCCCTGCTGCGGGGCGACGAGGTCTGGGTCCAGCTGCTGTCGGAGCCACGCGGCGGGTCGGACATGGCGGGCGCCATCACCCGCCTCACCCGGGACGGCGCGGCCTACGTCCTCAACGGCGCCAAGATGTGGAGCACCGGCGCGGCGGTCGCCGACTACGGGCTGTGCCTGTGCCGGTCGGACTGGGAGGCGCCCAAGCACCGCGGCCTCTCGATGATCGCGGTGCCGCTCAAGGGGACGCCGGGCCTCACCGTGGAGCGGATCCGGGCGGCGAGCGGGGTGCCCGGGGACTTCTGCCAGGAGTTCTTCGACGACGTCGTGCTCCCGGCGGAGAACCTCATCGGCGAGGAGGGCGCGGGGTGGGCCGTCGCCCAGGCCCTGCTGTTCCACGAGCGCAACGCCGCCGGCAACATCGGCTACGGCTACGGCTACCTCGGCGCGCCCCTGGCGGGCGCGGCCACCGCCTTCAGCCGCCCGCCGCTGAGCCCCTCGGAGCTCGCCGCCATCGCCGCGCGCACCGACCGCGCCAGCGCCGTCGCCACCCGCGTCGCCGACGCCCACATCGAGGCCGTCGTCGGCGCGTTGACGAACGCCCGCCTCATGACCGGGATGCGCGTGGGCACCCACCGCGGGCAGTGGGGTTCGGTGTCGAAGCTGCAGGGCTCCGTGGCCAAGCACGAGACGCTGCGTACCGCGCTGGCCGTGCTCGGGGCCGACGGCGTCATCTGGGACGGCGACGAGGTCCGGCTCGACAACCCCGGCACCGACTGGCTGGGGTCACGGGGCGGGACCCTGGCGGGCGGGAGCAACGAGATGCAGCGCAACATCATCAGCGAGCGCCTGCTCGGCCTGCCGCGCGAGCCGTCCTACGACCGCGACCTGCCGTTCAACGAGGTGCTCCGCAACATCGGGAGGTTCGGCCCGGGCCGGGGCGCCGAACGGTGAACCTCCCTCACTTGCCGACCAGCGACGGCTCCACGTCGGAGTTCGGGATGACGGTGCCGCAGACGGGCTTCCCGCTCGTCGGGTTGGCGTCGATGAACCCGTTGCCCTGCAGCTGCGCGTAGTCCCAGCAGTCCTGGGGTTCGGACTTCCCGAACCTGCTCAGGTCGATGGGGCTGAGCGCCAGCCCGCTGATCGTGTAGTCGGTCACCTGGTGGAGGTTGGTGATGAAGCTCTGGCGGGTCGGGTTGGTACCGGCGACCTTCAGGCCCTCGATCATCAGGTCGGCCGCCTCCCATCCCCCGAACAGGCCGATGTCGGGGATGCCACCGGTGTACGCGGTGTCGTACTTCTTGATCGAGCCAAGCGCTGCGATCAGAGCCGGGGTCGGGGCCTCGAAGGGGACGAGCGTCGCGTAGTAGTTCCCCTGTGAGGCCTGGCGGGCCGTCGGTTGGTCGAGCGTCGCCTGGTCGAAGCCGCTGAAGTACAGCTCCTTGCCCGTGTACCCCGCCTGGTGGAGCGCGGTGGAGAGCGCCACGTCGGACGCGTCCACCAACGCGCCGACCACACCGTCGCACCCCTTGGCCTTGATCTGCAGGACGGCGGCGGTGAAGTCGACGCCCCCGAACGGAATGGACAGGTTCTCGTAGCAGTTCTGGATGCCGGCGGCGGTGGCCGATTCCATGTCCTGCTTGATCTTGTCCGAGGCCGACGGCGAGATCGAGTAGCCCAGGCCGGCAAGCTTGGTCACGCCGATCGACTTGAGGAACATGCCGTCGGTCGTGGTCGCCGGGCTCGCCGGGTCCCCGGTCCCCGCGTAGCTGAACATGTTGGTGTACGGCTGCTCGTTCCACTCCGGCCCGTCAAAGCCTGCGCCAACCACGGGGATGCCCTGTTGCTGGTAGTACTTCGCCGCCTCGAACTGGAAGGCGGAGTAGCCGATCACCGCAAAGACGTTCTTGACCTCGATGAGCGACTTCGCCGCGGTGAGGACCTGCGTCGGGTTGGACTGGTCGTCGATCGTCACCAGCGAGATCTTGCGGCCGTTGACGCCGCCCATCGCGTTCTGGAGGTCGATCCGGGCCTGCGCGCCCTGCTGCGTGTCAGAGAAGGTCGACCCGGCCACGCCGGTCAGGTCCGTCTCGAGACCGACGGTGACGGTGGTGGGGGTGACACCCGGGGCGCTCGCGGTCAGGACCGGGGCTGCGGTGGTCGGCGCGCCCTGGGCGGTGCTCGACGGCGCCGCCGACGTCGAAGACGAGGTGGGCTTCGCTGACGAGGAGCAGCTGGCTCCGGCGAGCGCCACCACCACCACGACGGCGCCGGCCAAAACGGGCCTGAACCTGAACCCCATCCCGTCCCCCTGGTCGTCCGAGCCGCCACGCGCGACTGGACCGTCGCGGCATCGAGTGGCGTGCATCAACTGCCGGTCACTATCGCACACGGGCCTTGTCGAGTGAAGGTGCGCGCACAGGCGCGCGTGCAGGCGCTGAGTACACTCCCGCGCACAGGGGGAGGTGCACGCCCGTGCTGCAGTACGTGGTGGCAGGGTTGGTCCTGGGCGGGATCTACGCCATCACCTCGGCAGGGCTGGTGCTGACCTATCTCTCCGCAGGCATCCTCAACTTCGCGTTCGGCGCGATGGCGTACTTCATCGCCCGCTTCTTCTACTTCCTCCACAGCCAGCACCACTGGGCCATCCCGACCGCAGCGCTCATGTCACTGGTCGTCGTTGCGCCCGCCACGGGCGTCTTCCTCTACGCCACCCTCTTCCGCCTCATGCGGCTCTCGTCACCGCTCATCAAGGTGGTCACGACGCTCGGGCTGTCGGTGGCGATCCCGCCGATCGCCACGCTGTTGTTCGGCAGCCAGACCATCCTCAAGGCGCCGGGCCTCGCGCCCGAGCCGGTGAGGGTGTTCCACTTCATCGGCGTGCCCGTCACGATGGACCAGATCATCGTGTACGGCGCCGTGCTCGCGATGGGCTCGATCGGCGCCCTGGTCCTGCGCTACACCGACGTGGGCCTGCAGGTACGGGCGATGGTCGACTCACCGGCCATGACCTCGCTGTCGGGTACGAACCCGGTCGCTGTATCGGTGTGCGTCTGGGCGATGAGCGCCTTCCTCGCCGGGATGGCGGGCGTGCTGT
>DATGGF010000410.1:0-2810 GCA_035308625.1 Acidimicrobiales bacterium
TGGTGGAGGGACTGGCCGGCCGTCTGGGTGAGGCGGAGCCCATGTTGGGCGACGCGCTGTCCCAGCTCCGGATGGCCTACGTGCAGCTCCAAGGGGCATCCGAGGTCCCAGGCGCGTCCGGCACACCCGGAACACCGGGAGCACCAGCGACGCCCGGAGAGGGCGGGCACTAAGCCGGGCGCAGCACCGACACGGTTCGCGCCTCCACTCGGCCCAGGTGCCCTGGGGCGAGCGTGAAGGCCACCGGTGTCCCCACCGCGATGGTCCGCGTGCCGTCGGCGATGGCGGTGCAGTGGAACGGGTACGAACTGCCGTCGTCGGCCGCCACCGAACCGATACCGCGGGCGTCGTCGAAGGTTTCGACCCGACCGGTCCGGACCGCACCTCCGGCCACCAAATCGCTCGTCACCGTGCTCCGAGTGCACTCGCCGCCGTGCCAGTCGTGGACATGGCGACCGTCAGTGGACGATCTTCGACAAGGGCAGCTCGATGATGTCGGTGGCCCCGCGGTCCTTCAAGGCCGGGATGAGGATGTTCACGTCCGACTTGGGCACCACCGTCTCCACCGCGAACCCGCCGTCGCCGGAAAGCTCGGAGACGGTGGGTGCCTTGAGCGCGGGCAACACGGCGATCACGCCGGCCAGGTCGTCACCGGAGACATTCAGCTTGAGCAACACCTTGCCCCGAGCTTCGAGCGTCCCGAGCAGGAGCGTGAGCAGCTGCTCCATGGCGTGGCGCTTGGTGTCGTCGGCGGCCGCCTGCGGGTTGGCGATGAGCTCGGTGCGCGACGTGAGCAGGGTGTCCACCACCCGCAGGCCGGCGGCGGCGAGCGCCCGCCCGGTCTCGGTGATCTCGACCACGGCATCGGCGATCTCGGGGATCTTCGCCTCGGTGGCGCCGTACGACAGGCGGATGTCGGCATCCACGCCGTGCTTCTCCAAGAACCGGCGCGTCAGCTCCGGGTACTCCGTCGACACGCGGGCGCCACGGGGGAGCTCGGCGGTCGACGTGACCGGGGACGACTTCTCTACGGCCAGGACCACCCGGACCGGGCTGGAGGTGCGCTTGGAATAGCCCAGCTCCCCCAGTGACACCACCTCGGCGCCGGTCTCCTCGATCCAGTCACGCCCGGTGATGCCGAGGTCGAACAGGCCCTCGGCCACGTACTGCGGGATCTCCTGGGGGCGCAGGATGCGCACCTCGTCCACGCGCGGGTCGTCGATGCCGGCGCGGTAGTCGACGTCCGAACTACGCAGCACAGCCAGGTCGGCTTCGGCGAACAGCTCCAGCGTGAGCTTCTCGAGCGAGCCCTTGGGCAGGACCAGGCGGAGCATCGCCGGACCCTAGTCGGGCCGAGCCGGCAACCGGCCGAGCAGGTCCACCATCTCCAGCGCGGTGCAGGCGGCCTCCCACCCCTTGTTGTCGGCGCCCTTCTCCGAGCGGGCCAACGCCTGGGCCACGTCCTCGGTGGTGAGCACCCCGAAGACCACGGGGACACCGGTCTCCAGCGCCACTTGCGCCAATCCCGTTGCGCACGGCCCCGCCACGTACTCGAAGTGGGCGGTGTCGCCCCGGATCACCGCACCCAGGGCGATCACGGCATCGATGCGACCCGAAGCGGCCAGGCGGGATGCCGTCACCGGAAGCTCGAAGGCCCCGGGTACCCAGGCCACCTCGACGTTGGCCGACGGGAGCCCACACTCGGCCAACGCCTCCAGCGCGCCGTGGAGCAGGCGTTCGGTGATGCCGCCGTTGAACTTGGCGCACACCATGGCGATGCGCGCCCCTCCCCCGACCGCAGAGGCGCCGTCCTCCGGACGGCCGGCCGACGAGCGCCCGACGCGCGCGGCGATGCCTTCGAGCGCACCCGGGCTGAGTGCGGTGTCGTCAGAGGACGTCATCGAGGCCGGGCACGTCGTCGAGACCGGGCAGCAGGTGGCCCAGCCGCTCGCGCTTGGTCCGGAGGTATTTGATGTTCTCGGGGTTGGGACTGGCCGTGAGCGCCACCCGGTCGGAGATCTCGAGGCCGAAGCCCTCGAGCCCGCCGTACTTCACCGGGTTGTTGGTCATGAGCCGCATGGTGGTGACACCGAGGTCGACGAGGATCTGCGCGCCGATGCCGTACTCGCGGTTGTCCACGGGAAGGCCGAGCTCCAAGTTGGCGTCCACCGTGTCGTGTCCTTGCTCCTGGAGGTGGTACGCGCGGAGCTTGTGGGCCAAGCCGATGCCCCGGCCCTCGTGGCCCCGCAGGTAGACGATGACCCCGCAGCCGTCCTCGGCGATGAGGCGGACGGCCTCGGCCAGTTGCGGCCCGCAATCGCAACGCAACGAGCCGAACACGTCGCCGGTGAGGCATTCGGAGTGGACCCGCACGAGCACGTCGCCGCGTCCGGCGATGTCGCCTCGCACCACCGCCAGGTGGTGTTCGCCGTCGAGGATGGACTCGTAGGCGAAGCCCTCGAAGTCGCCGTACGGCGTCGGGATGCGCGCCGGGCCGGCGATGCGGCGCACCAGCTTCTCCTTGCGCCGCCGGTAGCGGATGATGTCGGCGATCGACACCAGCACCAAGCCATGGGCCTCGGCGAAGCGCTCCAGCTCGGGCAGCCGCGCCATGCTCGTCTTGTCCTCCGAGACGAGCTCGCACAGGACCCCGGCGGGGTGCAGACCGGCCGCCTTCACCAGGTCGATGGCCGCCTCGGTGTGCCCCGCCCGCTTGAGCACGCCGCCGGGACGGGCCCGCAACGGGAAGATGTGGCCCGGGCGGTTCAAGTCGCTCGGCCGCGTGTGCGGGTCGATCAGCGCCTTGATGG
>DATGGF010000411.1:0-2498 GCA_035308625.1 Acidimicrobiales bacterium
GGCCAAGCTCCTCGGCCAGAAGGTGCGCATCTACGAGGTGCCCATCTCCTACGCCGGGCGCGAGAGCTCGGAGGGACAGAAGTTCCACTGGCCCGACTGGCTGCGGGCGTTGTCCACCCTGGTGCGCACCCGGGTGCGCCAAGGGCGCTAGGGGCAGCCCAGCGGGGCCGAGGTCGCGTCCCTGAGCCCCGCCTCTAGGCTCGACCGGGTGACGTCGGGCCCCTACACCCCGTGCAACCCTGTGCCGATAGCCGTGTGATGACCGACGTCGAGGTCTACGCCGACGCCGGCGACCCGGTCGCCGCCATCGAGATCATTCCGGCGCACGGACACGCTTCGGCCGAGGTCGTCGAAGCGGTGGACCGCCGGCGCCTGCGCAGCACGATCGGCATGGCGCTCGGCCTTGTCGGTCCCCGCGCCAACCTGGCCGTGTCAGGGGTGCTGCTCACACTGCTTGTGTCGGCTCGCACCTCCACGGCTCTCGGCATCACCTTCGCCCTGACAGCCAACCGGCTCGTCGGCTGGCTGGCGTATCCCTTGCTCGGTCGGGCCAGTGACCGGACCGCGGGCCGGGCCGGCCGGCGGGCGCCCTACATGGCCGCGGGCCTAGTCGTGATGGGCGCCTGCACCTGGGCGTACACCGTGGTCCCGGGATACTGGGCCTTGGTGGCGCTGGTAGCCGCGGTGAAGACGGCGAGCGTCGTATTCGGCCTCACCAATGTCGCCGCGGTTCCCGAAACGTTCGGGAAGAGCCGGTCCATCAAGGCGGCGGTGGTCATTGGGATACTCGGCGCGCTCGTGAGCTTGGTGGTGAAGGGTACCGTCATCGCCACCTGGAAGACGGGCGATCCGTCCACGTGGAATCTGGCCTTCAGGATGGCGGGCGCCATCATGATCGTGGCCGCCGTCATCGTGCTCGTGCTCGTGCGTGAGGCGCCCGTCGGCCACGACGCCGCCTTGGCGGCGCGTAAGCGCCACGACCTCGATTGGCGGTCGGAGGCGCGGCGGGTGATGGCGGTGCCCAACGCCCGCGTGCTCGTCGCCGGGGTGCTCGTGTTCTGGGCCGGCCTCAGCGCTACGGGATACCTGGCTGTCGTCTACTTCCAGCGGATCCAGCACGCCGGGGCCGGTGTGCAGACCATCGCCGGGTGGGTGATGGGTGCGCCCGTCACCCTCTTCGGGTTCGCCGCCGGTTTCGGCTTGAGCCGGATGCTGACCCGGCGCCAGGTAGCCGTGATCACACCGGCGCTTGGGGCGGTCATCGCGTTGTTGCAGTTCTTCTCCACCCACATCTGGCAGACGGTGGTGTTGGCGTTCGTGGGAGCGCCATTGTTCACCGCCTTCGTCATCTCGTTGGCGCCGATGCTCCTCCAGCTCTTGCCTCGGGGCGGGGGAATGGGGGAGCTCCTGGGCAAGCTGGTGGCGCCATTCAGCGCGTTCGCGGTCGCCTTCTCGTTCCTGGCCGCATGGGCGGTCGATGCCAGCGGTGACTACCGCATGATCTGGCTCTTCCCCGCGGCCGCTGGCATCGCCCAGGCGGTGATCATGTGCTGGCTGCGCGTGCCCAAGAGCGCCGAGCGTCCGTCGCTTGACGGCCTGCCAACGCGCATCGCTGACTGGCTCCTCGAACAGGTGTCCGGTCCCGGACGATCGGTGCTGCGGGGTGAGGTCACGGCGGCCGACGCCGACGCCGGCTCCTTGTTCGAGACGGCGAGGACGCTTCTAGGGGATCCCTATCTCTCGACGCCTGACGAATCGGTACCTGAGGGCAACAACTCGCCGAAGGATTGATCTACGAGAAAAGCGGGGTGCTGGAGGGCTCCTATGCTCGCCTAAGTGCGCAGTCCCGAGCTCGAGGCCGCGGCTACGGCCTTGGCCCAGACCCTTCCGCTGATGTTGGTCGCGCCCTTGGACCAACAACGTGCCGTCTACGACGCCCTGTCGACCTTGGCCCCACCGCCCGATGGCACCTTGGTCACAGAGATCGACGCCGACGGAGTCCATGCCGAGATGGTGTGCGCACCGGGAGCCCGCAACGACGTATCCGTGTTGCATCTTCATGGTGGGGGATATGGCATCGGGAGTGCCGCCGGCTACCGGGGCTTCGCCGGACGCCTCTCGGCAGCGTGCGGCGCGGCTGTCCTCGTGCCCGACTACCGCCTGGCCCCCGAAGCCCCCTTTCCCGCCGCCCTCGACGACGCCCGCTGCGCCTATCGATGGCTGCTCGACGGGGCCGGTGCGCCGGGGAAGGTGGCGGTGTCAGGCGACTCGGCCGGCGGTGGCCTGGCCCTGGCGCTGCTCGCCGGCCAGGTCGCCGGGCCGGGGGCGCCGGCAGGACTGGTGCTCTGGTCACCGTGGGCCGACTTGGCGGTGGCTGACGACCGGGGCGACGGGGTGGAGGACCCCGTGCTCACCGTCGCCTGGCTCCAGGAGCGGGCGGCTGACTATCTCCAGGGCCACGACCCGGCCGACCCGGCAGCGTCACCCGTCAACGCACG
>DATGGF010000412.1:0-4378 GCA_035308625.1 Acidimicrobiales bacterium
CATCCTGGGCCTGGGCGCGGGGTGGTACTCCGAGGAGTACGACTCCTACGGGTACCGCTACCTGTCCGCCCCGGAACGGCTCGTGGCCCTGGAGGAGACGGTCACCGCGGTACGGCGGCTGTGGACCGAGGAGACGGTCACGCTCGACGGCACTCATGTACAGCTCCAGGGCGCCTACTGCGACCCCAAGCCGGTGCAGGCGCACCCGGCCATATGGATCGGCGGGGGCGGCGAGAAAGTCAACCTGCGCATCGCCGCACGTCATGCCGACGCCACCAATTGGCAGGTGTCGCTCGACTCGTTCCGGCACAAGTCGGCGCTCCTCGAGCAGTACTGCGACGAAGTCGGCCGGCCCTTCGACAGCATCTCGCGCACGCACGGGCCTGACTGCCGCATCTTCGACAGCGAGAAGGACCTCGACCGGTGGTGCGGCTCCGAGGGAGGCGGGCACCTGTGGGGTCGGGAGCCCGCCGACCAGTACGTGCGCGACAACCTGGTCGGCACGGTGGAGCAGGTGGCGGAGAAGACCCAGGCCTTCATCGATGCCGGCGCCACCCAATTCGTCCTGTGGCTGCGCGACTACCCCGGCGACGAGACGCTGCGCCGGTTCATGGGCGAGGTGGTCCCCCGGCTGAAGGGGTGACCGGCCCGCGGCCGACGCGCCGGTGGCGCGGTCTACGCAGGCTGGGAAGTCGCGGCGATGATCTGGTCGAGAACCGATTGATCAGGAAGGTCCGGGCAGTCGACCGACGGCAGCTGCCTGACGATGTCGAAGGCCTTGGCGATGGCCGGTCCCTCGATGACCGGTGTGTGACACCCGGCGACCGTCTTGATGTCCAGGCCCTGGATCCGGTCCACGTAGCCACCGAACTTGGCCGGGTCGAGCAGCGACAGCCACGGGCACAGGGCGCCGAAGGCGAAGAGCGTCATCCCGAATTGCCAGAACTCGGGATCGAGGTCGGCGATGCCCATCTTGGGATCGGGCAGCGGCGTGGCGAAGGTGTCGACGGCCCAGTAGACGCCCGTGGAGGAGTCGAACAGGCCCCGGGTGGTAGGCGAGTCGTAGAGCGGCGGCCGCAGGGCCTGCAAGGTCCGGTCCCCCACACTGAAGGCCTCGTCGTGCATCACCCACCGGCAGCGATCGAGGGGGAAGTCGAAGCAGTTGGTGTGGCGCTCGACCATGGCCCAACTGCACACCAGCGTCGCGTTGGGGCAGGCGGTCATCACCTCGTCGAGGTTGCCGGCATGGTCGACGTCATCGTGGGACAGGAACACCCAGCGAACGTCCTCGGGTTCCACCAGCGAGAAGGCGTCCTCGAGCCACTGCTGTCGGTTGGCCGGTGTCCCGGTGTCGACGATGATCGGTTCCTCGGCCCGGATCACCAACGAGTTCAAGTAGACAAAGAGTGGCTGACCCAAAGCCGGTTGGACCTGGTGGATCACGAATGTCTCGGCCGCGATCTCGGTCGGCGGCACACGGATCGTCGGTACCTGCGGTGCAAACGTCGTCGTCATCGGGCTCCCCCTCCTGCCACGCGTCGGCATTACTATCCTCGCCCCGTGCGGCGGGGTCAAGGGCTCGAGACGTGAACGACGAACGCCGGTTCGGGATCTACATCCCGCAGGTGTCATTGCGGTACGACGAGATCGTGGACCGGGCCCGGCTGTGCGAGGAGCTCGGATTCGACTCGTTCTGGCTGTACGACCACCTCTACACCCCGGGACTGCCCGACAACGACGCCTTCGAAGGGTGGACGCTGGCCACGGCGGTGCTGACGGCCACGACGAGGTTGCGCGTCGGGCACCTCGTGGTGAACAACAACCTCCGCCATCCCGCTTTGCTGGGCAAGATGGCCACCACCCTCGACGTGATCTCGGGGGGCCGGCTCGAGCTGGGCATCGGCAGCGGGTCGTACGAGCCCGAGCACCACGAGGCGGGCATCGCCTGGGGCTCGGCGCGGGAACGGGCCGAGCGCCTCGAGGAGACACTCGAGATCGTCACCCGGATGTTCAGCGGCGAGCGCACCACCTTCGCCGGCCGCCACTACCAGGTGCGCGACCTGGCCAACCGCCCGCCCCCGGTGCAGCAGCCCCGGCCGCCCATCCATGTCGGCGGCGTCGGGGAGCGCCACACCTTGCCCTTGGTGGCCCGCTTCGCCGACGTGTGGAACGTCCCGACCTATGCGCTCGACCGCTGGGAGCAGAAGTCGGCTGTCCTCGACTCGCTGTGCGAGGCCGCCGGACGCGACCCGGCGTCGATCCGGCGATCGGTGGAAGCCGTGCTCGTCCTGGCCCCCGACGACGCCGATCTGGCCGACGCCGTAGGACGGGCCGAGCGTCGCTACCCCGGGCCGGGGTGGGGACTGCACGAAGGGGGCTTCGTGGGCACGCCCGCGGCCGTCGTGGACCGCATCGGCCAGCTGGCCGAGCGGGGCATCGACCTCTTCGTCTTCCTCCCGTCCGATCGCGGCTCTGAAGCAACCCTGCGACTCCTGGCCGAAGAGGTGATGCCGCACTTCTCCACCCCTGTCAGGCCGGGAACCGCCTAGGCGCCCTCGGCCGCCTCCTTCGACAGCCGCGACGCCAACTGGCGGGAGATGCCGAGTTGGCGCGCCAAATGGCTGGCGGTGATGCCCTGTTCGGTGGCCAAGGAGAACATCGTCAGGCGCACCCGGTGCCGAGCCCGCTCGAACGCCTTGAGCGCGTCGGTCACCTCCTTGCGCCTGATCGGGCCGGCGGCGGCCTCGAGCGCGTCGGTCAACAAGTCACCACTCTGGACGCGGCTTGTCACCACCGCCCCGCCCTCCTCGTACCGCGCGAGGACCTGGCGCAGCTCCTCCGATTGTCGGTTGAGCGCAGCCATCTCGCTCACCAACTGCTCACTCCTGCTCGACATGAAGATGGGGACTCCCCGTGGGTTACCGCGTCGCCGGCGAGAGACCGATGTGGTCAGACATCGCTTCTGGCGTGCGTGGTCGAAAGGTGAAAGTCGACGGGCCCGTTCAGCCCGGTATCGCAGGTGCGGAGGAGCTACGGACCGCGCGCCAGCGCGGCGAGATGCCGCCAGCGGGCCGGACGGGACCCGGCGCGCCGGGCCAGGCGCCGCCGTGCCCATGACGGGCGCCAGCCATGCGACCCCACCACCGTTCCTTCGAGCGCTTCTGCGTCATCGTGATCTACCGTCGGCGTCGATGCGACCAACGTCACAGCGGGCACGTTGTCAGTGGCCGGGTCCCCATCGGCATCCCAGGACACGGCGGCGAGAAGGCTGCAGAGGAACAGTGCCGTCCCCGTGGTGGAAAGCGCGGCGCGGGCAACTGTCGCCCACTGCGCCCTCGTCCCCCCACGCGACGACATCAAATGGTGACAATAGCGCCGGGCCCTGGTGCCGGTCATGACGTACCGCGTCGTCCAGTGGTCGGTCGGTGGCGTGGGACGCCAGTCCCTACGCGCCATCATCCGGCGACGCGAATTCGAGCTCGTCGGCGTGTTCACCCATACCGACGAGCGGCGCGGGCGGGACGCCGGGGATCTGTGCGGGCTGGACGTCGTCACGGGCGTCATGGCCACGTCGGATGCGGACGCCCTGGTGGCGCTGCGACCCGACTGCGTGGTGTTCACATCCGTGGGCGAGACACGACCCAAAGCGGCGAGGGCGCAACTGGCCGACATCCTGCGCAGCGGCATCAACGTGGTGTCGAGCTCGATGATGGACCTCATCCACCCTCCGGCTGCCCCGCCGTCGGTGGCACAGATCCTGTGCGATGCCTGTGAAGAGGGAGGGGTCACCCTCTTCACCAGTGGCATCGACCCCGGTTTCAGTGGCGACGCGCTGCCGCTCGCCGCGCTCCAGATCTGCGAGCGGGTGGATACGGTGCGCGTACAGGAGCTGGCCGACTACGGCACGCATGCCGATCCAGGGTGGGCCTCGCCCTACGGGTTCGGCCAACCCCCCGACGCGCCCGCCCCACTCCTGGCGCCGGGTGTGCCCACCTTGTTCTGGGGCGGGATGGTCCGGCTGCTGGCCGACCAACTCGGCGTGGCGCTCGACGGCGTGGAGGAGTTCTGCGAGCGCTGGTACACCCCTGAGGGGTTCGACGTGGCCATCGGCCGGGTCGACGCGAGGACCCTGGCGGCCGTGCGATTCGGGGTGGCCGGGATCGTCGCCGGCGTGCCCCGTCTGTTCGCCGAGCATGTGACCCGAATGCGGCCCGACATGGCGCCGGACTGGCCGCAACCGCCGCCCGGGCGCCGGTCGGTGCACCGCGTCGAGATCACCGGCCGTCCCGACGTCACTCTGGAGCTCGGGCTCGACGGGGCCAACGACGCCGGACAGGGGCTCGTGGCCACGGCCATGCGCCTCGTGAACGCCATTCCC
>DATGGF010000413.1:0-2945 GCA_035308625.1 Acidimicrobiales bacterium
GCTTCCACCTCTTCACCAGCGCCCACTGGGCTCCCCCCGTGTATTACGGCGTGCTCGGGGCGCTGGTGGGCTCGATGGTCATCGCGCTCCTGGCCCTCGCCATCGCCCTGCCCGTGTCCCTGTCGCTCGGGCTCATGATCAACGAGTACGCACCCGAGTGGCTTCGCCGGATCCTGATCGCCCTGGTCGACCTGCTGGCGACGGTGCCCAGCGTGGTCTACGGCTTCTGGGGTCTCGAGGCGCTGACCGTCTACGTCAACGGCCCGGCCAAATTCCTGGACCACCACTTCAGCTTCATACCGATCTTCCGGACGCCAGAGGCCAATACCTACGGGTACTCGATCTTCGTGTGCGGGCTGATCGTTGGCGTGATGATCATTCCCATCGTGACGTCGATCAGCCGGGAGGTCATGGTCCGGGCGCCACGAGAGGCGTGTGAGGGAGCCCTGGCCCTGGGGGGGACGCGCTGGGGGATGATCACCGACGTAGTCCTCCCGTACTCGCGCAACGGGATCATCGGGGCATCGCTCCTCGGTCTCGGCCGGGCCATCGGCGAGACCTTCGCGGTCTACCTCATCCTCTCGACCACCAACACGCTCACGCCGGCTCTCCTCGGGCCCAACGGCCTCGGGTCCGTGTCGTACCTCATCACCAACAACTTCACGAGCTCGGCGAGCATCGTAAAGAGCGCTCTTACCGAAGCCGGGCTCTTGCTCTTTGCCACGACGCTGGTAGTGAACTTGATCGCCCGCGGGATCGTGGATCGCGCCGGGGGGAGCACAGCATGAGCGGCTCCGCCGTCCTCGACCCGACCCTTCCTTCCGGTCCTCCTGGTCGGGAGCGGCCGCGGCGCCGGGCCTCCGTGTCGTCAGACGCAACGCTCGAATGCATGGGTTCGATCGTCGCCGCCCTGGCTCTCGTCTTCGTCGTCTTCAGCATCAGCGGCCAGCTGGCCTTGTCGAATGCCTTCGGCATCGCGATTTGTTGGTTCGGCGCCTTCGCCCTCGTCTACGGGGTCGTCTCCCGGACCCGCCACGGGATCGAACGGGCCAAGGACCGGCTGGCCACGGTGTTCATCTGGACCGGATCCCTCATCGCCATGCTTCCGTTGATCTTCATCATCGGGTGGCTCCTGTTCAAAGGCCTGTCCGTCGTCCTGGCCGGCTTCCCCCACTTCCTCCTGTCCGACTCCTCGAAGGCCGGCCCAAGCGACCCGGTCTCCAAGGCCGGGGTGGGCGCCGCCATCGTCGGCTCCCTCGAGCAGGTCGGCATCGCCACACTGGTGGCGGCGCCGCTCTCCATCCTCACCGCGACGTATCTCAACGAGTCCAAGAGCGCGCTTTCCCGCGTCGTGCGGCTGGTGGTGGATGCCATGACCGGGACGCCGGAGATCATCGCCGGGCTCTTCGTGTACCTGCTGTGGGTGCAGCCCCGCCACACCAACGGCCAGTCCGGAGTTGCCGCCTCCATGGCCCTCGGCATCATGATGCTTCCCTTCGTTACCCGCGGGGCCCAGGAAGTGCTCAAGACGGTGCCGGGGTCGTTGCGCGAAGCCGGCCTGGCGCTGGGTGCCCCGCAATGGCGCCTCACCCTGCGGGTGGTGCTGCCCACGGCAAAGGTGGCTCTGCTCACGGTGACGATCCTCGGCGTAGCCCGCGCCGTGGGCGAGACGGCGGCGGTGTACTTCACTGCCGGTGGGTCAGCGACGCAGAAGTTCAACTGGAACCCCTTCCATGGCATCCAGCTCGACCTGCCGCTCTATGTCGTGCAATTCGCCAAGGTGAGCTCGCCCACCGAGGTGCGGGAGGCCTGGGGCGGCGCCTTGGTACTCGTCTTCATGGTGCTCCTCCTCTTCACCGTGACGCGGGTGATCAGCAAGGGGAACCGGGGCAAGCGACGCCGGCACTTGGTGCTGCCGGCATGGCGGCGAGGGGCGGCGGCGAAGAGTGGGCAATGACCGGAGATCGAACCGATTCGGAGGACATGTGATGACTCGGCGCACGTCCACATTGTGGAGACTTGTCCTGGCGGCCGGTGTGGTCGCGACTTGGGGACTGAGCACGGCGTCATCGGCGTCGGCTTCCGGGGTCGGGCTGAACGGCACGGGCTCGTCCTTTGCCGGACCAGAGATCACGCAGTGGATCGTCGATACGGGGAAGTCCCCTTACAACCTCAGCATGAATTACACGTCACAGAGCTCGTCCGACGGTCGGTTCCAATTCGCCAACCAGACCGTCGACTACGGCGTCACCGACATCCCCTACCAGCCGTATCCGTTCGACACCGCCAAGCCGACGTTCCCGTTCATGTACGTGCCCGTCACCGCCGGCGGCCTGGCGTTCATGTACCACATCGACGGCTTCAACAAGACCTTGCAACTCTCGAGCTATTCGGCCTGTGCGATCTTCACCGGCGGGGTGACCAACTGGAACGACCCCGTCATCGCCGCGGACAACCCCGGGGCCAACCTCCCCAATCTCCAGATCCATCCGGTGATCCGCAGCGACCTCGCCGGCACGAACTTCGTGTTCCAGGAGTGGTGCATCCACGAGCAGCCACAGCTTTGGGCCGCCTTCGCCACCTCACCGGCCATCGGCAGCATCCCCGGCCAGGTGGCCGACCGCTCGGCCACGCAGCCTCGCTCGGACTGGCCCGTCTTCAACAACTCCGTGAGCACGACCGGGTCTTCGAGCGCGGCGGACATCGTGGCCAACAGCACCGACAACGGCTACATCACCGCGGTGGAGACGGCGTACGCCATCCAGCACAACAACTACCCGGTGGCCTCGGTGAAGAACGCCAGTGGCGTCTACACCCAGCCGTCCGCCGTCGATGTGGCGTCGGCTCTGGCGTATGCCACCCAGCAGTCGAACGGGACCCACGTGCTGAACTTCGACGGAGCCGGGCAACACGTCTACAACCCGTCGACCTACAGCTACATCCTC
>DATGGF010000414.1:0-6215 GCA_035308625.1 Acidimicrobiales bacterium
CCCTCGCTTGGAGGTGCTTGTCGCGGAGCTGCACGAGGTCCACGCCCCCGCGCAGGCAGGCCAACAGGAAGTCCTCCAGGTCGGGCCGGTCCGGGGTGCAGAGATAGAGGCGCCGGCCGGCCAGGGCGGCCGCGCCGGGACTCGTCATCGAGCCGAGGCGGCCTTCGCTTTTGCCTTTGCCTTCATGTCCTGCTTGAACGCGCGGACTTTGGCGAGGCTCGCTTCGTCCACGATGTCAGCCACCGAGCGATGGCTGTCGGGCTCGCCGAACGGGGCGCTCACTTCCTCCCAGCCCGGCGGGCGGACGCCGAGCTGCTTGGCCAACAAAGCCACGAAGATCTTGGCCTTCTGCTCCCCGAAGCCGGGCAAGGCACGCAGCCGGGCCAGGAGCTCGGCGCCGGACTCGGGCCTGTCCCACACGCGCTCGGCCCGGCCGCCATAGTCGTCGACCAACGTCCGGCACAGCTCGTGCACCCGCTTGGCCATCGAGCCGGGGTACCGGTGCATGGCCGGCTTCTCGGAGAAGATGGCCACCAGCTCGTCGGGGTCCATGGCGGCGAGTTCTGCTGCGTCCAACGGACGGCCCAGGCGCTGGAGCAACACGAGCGGAGCGGAGAACGCCCACTCGAGCGGGACTTGTTGATCGAGCACCATGCCGACGAGCAGGGCCAGCGGGTCGTCGGAGAGCAGCTCGTCCGCTTCGGCGTTCTGCGACAGGTGGAGTTGCGCGTGGGCCACGGGCCAAGGCTATCGGCGCCGGCCGGGATGCGTTCCTACGACGTCCAGGGGTGGGATGGGTTCCTACGACGTCCAGGGGTCGGCCGACTCCGGCTCGAGCTCGTAGCGCTCGATGGCCCGGGCCACGTCCTCGGGCTTGCCTTCGCCCTGGCCCGCAAGCGCGGCCAGGACAGCCACCACCACGTGGGCGGCATCGACCTCGAAGAAGCGGCGAAGCGCGTTGCGGGTGTCGGACCGGCCGAAGCCGTCGGTGCCGAGTGAGGTGAAGGGCCGGCCGACCCATCGCGCCACCTGGTCCGGCACGGCGCGGATGTAGTCGGTGACGGCCACCACCGGCCCGTCGACGTCCGACAGAGCCGTTTGCACGTACGGGGTGCGAGGCGGTTCGGCGGGATGCAGCCGGTTCCACCGCTCCGCTGACAGCGCCTCGAGACGGAGCTCCGAGTACGACGTCACCGACCACGCGTCCGCCGCCACGCCCCAGTCGTGGGCCAACATGCGACGGGCTTCCATGGCCGTCTGCCACATCGGGCCCGAGAACAGCAAGGTGGCCCGGCGAGGCCCGCCGTTGCCGGCCACGGCGTCGTCGGACGGTGGGGCAAAGCGATACAGGCCCCGGATGATTCCCTGGCGTACCGCCTCACCGGCGTCTCCGTCGGGGAGCGGAGGCATGACGTAGTTCTCGTTGTAGAGCGTCAGGTACCAGAAGCGGTCGTCGGGCTCGGGGCCGAGCGTCTGCCGGACGGCCTCTTCCACGATGATGGCCAGCTCGTACGCAAAGGCGGGGTCGTACACCCGGCAGGCGGGGTTGGTCGATGCCAGTACGGGGGAGTGGCCGTCGTCGTGCTGCAGGCCTTCACCCTGAAGGGTCGTGCGCCCGGCCGTGCACCCGGCCAGGATCCCGCGACCCCGGATGTCGCCCGTCAGCCAGGCGAGGTCCCCGGTGCGCTGGAATCCGAACATCGAATAGAAGAGGTAGATGGGCAACATCGGCCGTCCCCACGTGGCATAGGAGGTGGCCAGCGCGATGAACGACGCCATGGCCCCGGCTTCGGTGATGCCCTCTTCGAGGACCTGGCCTTTGCGGTCCTCGGCGTAGCGCAGGATCAGGTCGGAGTCGACCGGGGTGTATCGCTGTCCCTCGGGCGCGTAGATCTTGGTCTCGGCGATCAGGGGCTCGAGGCCGAAGGTGCGCGCTTCGTCGGGAACGATCGGGGCGAGGAAGCGCCCGATGCTCGGGTCCCGGACCATGCCCCGGAGCAGTCGGGCGAAGGCCATGGTCGTCGACGCCGCCTGTGCTCCCGACCCCGAGAGCAGGTCGGCGAACACCTTCGCCTCGGGGGCCCGAACCGGATTGGGCCGGACGACGCGGGTGGGCACCGGACCGGCCAGCACTGAGCGCCGGGCCATCAGGTATTCGTGGGCGGGCGATCCGTCGGGTGGCCGGTAGTAGGGAGGGTCCTCCGCCGCCAGTGCCTCGTCGGGGATCTCCTCCTGCAGGTACAGCCGGTCGCGCAGGGCGAGCAGCTGGGCCTTGGTCATCTTCTTGATCTGGTGGGTGGCGTTGCGCGCCTCGATCTCGGGCCCGAGGGTCCAGCCCTTGATGGTCTTGGCCAGGATCACCGTGGGCTGGTCCTGTTGCTCGGTGGCGAGCTTGTACGCGGCGTAGAGCTTCCGGTAGTCGTGGCCGCCCCGGGGCAGGGCCTGGAGCTCCTGGTCGGAGAGGTGCTCCACCAGCCGTCGCAGCCGGGGGTCGGGCCCGAAGAAGTGGTCCCGGATGTAGGCACCCGACTCGGTGGCGTACTTCTGGAAGTCGCCATCGGGCGTGGTGTTCATCTTGTCGAGAAGGACGCCGTCCACGTCCCGGGCGAGCAGCTCGTCCCACTTGGAGCCCCAGATCACCTTGATCACGTTCCATCCGGCACCGCGGAACGTTGCCTCGGCCTCCTGGATGATCTTCCCGTTGCCGCGCACTGGGCCGTCGAGGCGTTGGAGATTGCAGTTGACGACGAAGATGAGGTTGGCGAGGTGCTCGCGCCCGGCAACACCGAGCGCGCCGACCGAGTCCACTTCGTCGAGCTCGCCGTCGCCGAGGAAAGCCCACACCCGGCTGGCACTGGTGTCGACCAGCTCGCGGTTGAGCAGGTAGCGGTTCACGTGGGCCTGGTAGATGGCGCAGAGGGGTCCGAGGCCCATCGACACGGTCGGGTACTCCCAGAAATCGGGCAGCAGCCTCGGGTGCGGGTAGCTAGGGAGGCCCCGTCCCCCTACTTCCTGGCGGAAGTTGTCCAGCTGTTCCTCGGTGAGCCGGCCCTCGACGAAGGCCCGGGCGTAGATGCCGGGCGAGGCGTGGCCCTGGAAGTAGACGAGGTCGCCGAACCCGCCGTCCGACTTGCCCCGGAAGAAGTGGTTGAACCCGACCTCGTACAAAGACGCCGAGCTGGCGTAGGTGGCGAGATGGCCGCCGATCCCTTCGCTCCGGTGGTTCGCCCGGCTCACCATGGCGGCCGCGTTCCAGCGGATGTACGCCCGGATCCGTCGCTCGAGATATTCGTCACCCGGGAACCACGGCTCGCGCTCGGGGGGAATGGTGTTGACGTAGGGCGTCGACACCGTGGCCGGGAAGTCGACCTGCTTGGCCTGGGCCCGCTCGAGGAGCTTCATCAGCAGGAAGCGAGCGCGGCTCCTCCCGTGTTGATCGAGCACCGCGTCGAAGGAGTCGACCCACTCCGCCGTCTCCTGCGGGTCGATATCGGGAAGCTGGTGCGACATGCCGTCGAACAGCACGAGAACCATGCTACGGGGACGCCGTTACAGCCGGGCGCGACCTTCGGGGCATGCTGGAGGCGACGAAGACGGTTGTGGCCACCTTGGCCCGGAAGCTGCGGCGGATCGACCCGGACCATCTCACGGTGGCCGAGGCGGGCGAGTGTCTCGTGCTCGCGGCCGAGCTGGAGCGGATGGGCGCCGGGCTGCGCCTGCTGGTAGCCGATCGGGCGGCTCAGGCGTCTTTGTGGAGCACAGGGGGTTACCGATCGCCAGCCGCGTGGGAGGCGGCAGTGACCGACACGTCTCCGGCCGAGGCCCGGTCGACGTTGCGGGCGTCCGGCAGCCTGGCGAACCTTCCTGTCACCCGCCGGGCGCTTTCCGAGGGAGTGGTGTCGGCGGCGCAGGCGAAGGCGATCACCGAGGTCGCCGTTTTGGACCCCGACCGGGAGCAGGAGCTGGTCGAGGCGGCCATCGATCGTGACGCCGGGCGATTCAAGTTCGTCGTCGGCGAGATCGAGGCCTCGGTTGCCGCCAGGGCCGCCGAAGCCGGCGTTTCCGATCCTTTCTCGGTGCCCGGGCCGATCCGATCCCGAGAGTTCCTCCGTACCTGGACTGACGCCGAAGGCCTGTTCCGGCTGGCTGGCGCCTTCGAGGCGGCCGAGGGAGCGCGGTTGATGGCCGCGGTCCGGGCCCGCGCCGTGTTCGTCATCGACGAGGCGATGGCCGCCGGTGAGGAGCTTCAAGCCCAGGAGGTGCACGACGCCGCGGCGCTGGTGGCGTTGGTCACCGGCGACGTACGGCGGGCGACGTTCTCGGGAAACGTCGGCTTCGGCCAGCTCGGTACCGTCGCGGGTGCTGGTGCTGGTGCTGGTGCTGGTGCTGGTGCGGGTGCGGGTGCTGGTGCCACCGCTGCCGGTGCCGCCGACACCGCTGCCGTGTCGCCGGCCTCCGTCGAAGCGCGGTCGGTCGAGCCCCACCTTCGCCTGGTCGTCGAGGACGACCGCTCGGGCATGCTGGAGTGGCGACCGCCACCATGAGCCGAGGTGGAGCGGGCGTCGGGCAAGCTGTGCCCGATGAGTCGCATCCGCCGGGACCCAGCCCCGCCGGTGCAGCCGGGGGAGACCCTCGTGTTCACCGACGGTGCCTGCCTCGGCAACCCGGGGCCCGGAGGCTGGGCGTGGGCCGTGCCCGACGGCCCGTTCGAAAGCGGGGCCGAAGCACGGACCACCAATCAGCGGATGGAGATCACGGCAGTGTTGCAGGCTCTCCAGGCGCTTCCGGGCCCCACTTTGGTCATGAGCGACTCGACCTACGTCGTCAACTGCTTTCGCGACCGCTGGTGGGAGTCGTGGCTCCGGCGCGGCTGGCGGAATTCTGCGGGGAAGCCCGTAGCCAACCGCGATCTCTGGGAGCCCTTGCTCGAAGTCGCGCTCGAGGCCGCCCGGCCGGTGCGCTTCGATTGGGTCAAAGGCCACTCGGGCGACGTGATGAACGATCGTGTCGACCTGTTGGCCACCGAGGCGGCGGCGGCCCAGCACGGCGTGTCGGGCGGGCACTTTCCCGACTGACACGCAGTGTGGATGGGGCTTGTGGCGGCTTGGCGTGTTCGCGAAGGCGCCCGTAGCATGCCGGCATGGATCTCACTGGTGCCTCAGCCATCATCACCGGCGGTGCATCCGGCCTCGGGGCCGGGACGGCACGTCGGCTCTCCGCGCTCGGTGTGCGTTGCACCGTCTTCGACCGCAACGAGGACGGCGCCAAGCAGTTGGTGGGGGAGATCGGCGCGAATTCCAATTATGTAGCCGGCGATGTCATGGACCCCGACGACTGCCAGCGTGCCGTCGATCAGGCCGCCGAGGGCGGACAGCTCCGGGTCGCGGTGAACTGCGCTGGCACCGGATGGGTCGGCCGCGTCATCAACCGTGACAACTCACCGCATGACCTGAGCGCCTTCCGTTTCATCCAGGAGCTCAATGTGATCGGGACGTTCAACGTCATGACCCGGGCCGCCTCCGCCATGGCCGCGACCGAGCCGCTGGCCGACGGTGAGCGAGGGGTCGTCGTCAACACCGCCTCAGTGGCCGCCTTCGACGGGCAGATCGGCCAGCTCGCCTATTCGGCGTCCAAGGGCGCCGTGGTCGGGATGACGCTGCCGGCCGCCCGCGACCTCGCCCCCGTCGGGATCAGGGTCGTCACCATCGCGCCGGGCCTCTTCGACACCCCGCTCCTCGGGATGCTTCCAGCGGAGCAGCGCGATGCGCTGGGCCAGTCCGTCCTCTTCCCGAAGCGCCTCGGCCAGCCCGACCAATACGGCGAGCTCGTCGTCCACATCGCTCAGAACAGCTACCTCAACGGCGAGGTCATCCGGCTCGACGGCGGCATCCGGATGCCACCGAAGTAGCGGAGAGCGGACCTCCGGTTTGGACGACTGGACCGAGGAGGGGGCTCGGGCCTACCTCCCCCGACTTCGTGAGCTCCTCGACGTGTTACGTCGCGCCGCCAACCTCGGGACGCGGGCGCGCTCGAACGGGCACGGTGCCGTCGGCGAGGACGCCAAGGCGGCTCTGGCCGAGATTGAGGATCGAGGCATCGTCCTGCGCGACCTCGACCGGGGGATCGTCGACTTCCCGAGCCGGCACCCAAACGGCCGGGCGGTGCTGTTGTGCTGGCAGTCGGGCGAGGACGACCTGAGCTGGTGGCATCTGCCC
>DATGGF010000415.1:0-1907 GCA_035308625.1 Acidimicrobiales bacterium
GGGAGGCCATCCGCTGCCTCAAACGCTACGTGGCCCGGGAGCTCTACCCGCTCTTGGCCCAAACTGCCCCTTGCAATCGATAGGAGCATCATTACAGGTCGGGTAGACCGCTAGACAATGAGGCAAAATAGACCTACTGTCAGTAGGACTATGTTGCTGGTGCAGGTGGACCGTACGGAGTCCACTCCTTTGCACGATCAGGTCGCTGCTGAGATGCGACGTGCGATTGCAGAGGGCGAAGCCTCTCCCGGCGACCGCCTGCCCTTGGCCAAGGACATCGCCGCAGTTCTCGGGGTGAACAAGAACACGGTGCTGCGGGCCATGCACATCCTGCGAGACGAAGGACTTCTGGAGTTTCGACGAGGACGCGGGATCACGGTGGCGGGTACGCCCGAACGCAGTGCCGTTCACGACAGGGTCAAGGAGCTGCTCGCTTTTGCCCGGAACCAGGGCTTCCGGCCTGACGAAGTCATCGGAATGATCGAGGTGCTGTCTATGCCGCCTCGCCGGACTAAGCCTGGTGCGGCGTGACCACCCTTGAGCGCCCACGCTCGGCTCCTCGTGAACAAGAGGCTGAGGCTCTGTTCAAGGAGGCTCGCCGTCGGCGACGGCGTAGGTGGACCTTCGCAGTATGCGCGCTTGCTGTCTCCGTGACCACTTTGGCGCTGCTGATGGCGCTGGGACCGTTTACCTCCGGCCCCCCCGCCCAGAAGAAGGGTCCATCAAGCTCGACAGGCAGCTCGACCCAGCCGCCAGAGATCGTAGCGTGGTCTGGCCGGTCTCGACTTGTGGTCATGTCATCGCTCAACGGCCACGTTCTTCGGACACTGGCAAGAGACGTGGCTACATACCGGGGATTCCCGAGTCTCGCAGTATCGGCGTCGGGCAGCGTCTATTTCGACGAAGGCAACTCGGTGGTCCGTGTGCCCCTCGCCGGTGGCAAAGTCGCTGAGGTTGTCCAGGGTCGCTCCCCGGCCCTAAGCCCAAATGGGCAGTTTCTGGCCTACGTGTCCGGCGACGCGGTCGGGTCTTCCGTACAAACAACTATGGCGATCACAGTCCTCGACCTCGTGAGCGGGGCACAGAGGTCCTGGCAGAACACGGTGCTCAATAGCTCCGTGGAAGACCTCTCGTGGTCCCCCGATTCGCGGTACGTGTCCTTCACTTCCCTTACCTGGGGGCACGCACCACCGACTCCGTACCAGATCCCTTCGTACCTGATCCTTGACAGCACTGCGCCGAGTGGCTCCCTGAGTATCGCCCGACCCATTCCCCTGGCCACAGGCGTTGCATGGGCCGGGTTCCTCAGTCAAACCGCTGGGAACCTCGAAGGTGTTGGTGTCACCCAGCACGCAAGAGAAACGGTTCTTGATGCCGTGAACGCGTGGTCGGGACAGATCGTTAAGCACCTTGTCACGATGCGGGGAGTCCTCGCCACAGGCAACGCTCTTGACGGACCTGAGGGGGCTATCCAGGTGGATGGGTCGGAACAGAACCTCCTCGTCGCTTCCAGTGGCAACGGATTTGGACAGCTCTATCGCTGGAGCAGTGGGGCCTCAGGCCCGACTTCGATTGCCAGAGGACTCATGCGTGCAGCCTGGGTGCCCGTCGGCGTCCGCTGATTTGGTCGGGAGGTGCCCATCTGCAACGTGCCGGAGGAGGTCACCCGGCCCGGGAGGCCAACAAGGCGGTAACGGCCCGGTCTGATCCCGTATGCCTGAGCCCGAGGGTGGCTCCCCGCCGCTGTGGCCAGGCCCAGGCCACCACCGGCAGGGATGATTGAAGTGGGCCCTGACGAAGAGATGTCAGGGTTGCCACGTGGATGCTCAGGTCCGGTCTGACTCATCGGCACCGGCTGGCGCATTGCTGCCCTTGTAATGAACTGTCGGCCGGGCCCGACCATCCAC
>DATGGF010000416.1:0-3724 GCA_035308625.1 Acidimicrobiales bacterium
GAGGAGGACGAGGTCCGGCGCTGGCTCGACGTTCTGTCCTCCGAATCCGCCGCGGCGCGGTTGCGCCGTCCGGGCTTGGTCGAAGGACGTGAAGACGTCATCGTCGGCGGCGTGCTCGTGCTGGCCTGTGTGATGGCCGAGTTCGAGCGGCGGCGCTGCCTGGTCTCCGAGGACGACATTCTCGACGGGCTGGCCGCCAGCCTGATGTGAATCCGTTGTTCCCCCTCCGCGGGCCGATGCACGCCGTTCGGTAGAGTCGGCTCAACGTTCAGCCTCGGGTATCCGCCCCGGGACGAGCAGCGGTCAGGAGCACGCTCCGTGGAAGACGCCATCGCCGGAATCCGGACCTGGGCGGACGGTCCGGCGGTGATCATCGGTGCCGGCCCGGCCGGACTCACTGCGGCGTACCAGTTGAGCAAGGCGGGGTATCCGGCCGTAGTCCTCGAGGCCGACGACGTCGTGGGTGGCATCTCGCGCACGGTCGAACGTGACGGATGGCGCTTCGACATCGGCGGGCACCGCTTCTTCACCAAGGTCACCCCGGTGGAGCAGCTCTGGCACGAGATCCTGCCCGACGAGGACTTCCTCCTGCGTCCCCGCATGAGCCGCATCTACTACGAGGGCAAGTTCTACGACTACCCGATCAAGCCGCTGAACGCGCTGCGCAACCTCGGCATCGTCGAAGCCTTCCGCTGCGTGGTGTCCTTCATGTGGGTACGGGTCCGCCCTCCCCGCAACCGGACCACCCTCGAGGGGTACATCGTCGCCAATTACGGCTGGCGTCTCTATCGCCACTTCTTCAAGACCTACAACGAGAAGGTGTGGGGGGTGTCGGCGTCCGAGCTCTCGGCCGACTGGGGTGCCCAGCGAATCAAGGGGATGTCGCTGTGGAAGGCGGTGTGGGAGCCGATGCGGGCCCGCCTGGTGGGCCGCCGGGGTGACCCGTCCAAGCAGGTCACCAGCCTTATCGAGGAATTCCAGTACCCCAAGTTGGGCCCCGGGATGATGTGGGAGCGCTGCCACGACCTGATCGTGGGCCGGGGGGTCGACGTCCACATGCGAGCGACGGTGGTGCGGATCGAACGCGGGCCGTATGGCGCCAAGGCGGTTGAGTACGACAAGGCTGGATCACGCCGCCGGGTCGAGTGCTCCCACGTCGTGAGCTCGATGCCGATCTCGACACTGGTGCGGTCTCTCCACCCACCGGCGCCGCCCTACGTGCTGGCCGCGGCCGACCAGCTTCACTACCGCGACTTCCTGACCGTGGCCCTGGTTGTGCCCGACACGCGGAGCTTCCCGGACAACTGGATCTACATCCACTACCCCGGGGTGAAGGTGGGCCGCATCCAGAACTTCGGCTCGTGGTCGCCGTTCATGGTGCAGGACGGGAAGACGTGCTTGGGCCTGGAGTACTTCGTCTTCGAGGGCGACGAGTTGTGGGAAGCCTCCGACGAGGAACTGGTGGACCTGGCCACCCGGGAGCTCACCGCCATCGGGCTCGGGGCGCCGGGCGACGTCGAGCACGGCTACGTGGTCCGCATGCCCAAGGCGTATCCCGTCTACGACGAGGCATATCTCGAGGCGGTCGACACCATCCGAGAGTGGCTGGCCTCAGAATTGCCCAACGTGCACCCCGTCGGTCGCAACGGGATGCACAAGTACAACAACCAGGACCATTCGATGTACACGGCCATGCTCACGGCCGAGAACATCGCCGAAGGAGCTCTTCACGACGTGTGGTCGGTGAACGTCGAGGAGGAATACCACGAGACCACGTCGGGCGGGAGCAGCACCGGAACGGGCCGGTCCGCTCCGGTCATGCCCCGGCGTGACCGGCTGGCTTCAGGTTCTGCCGCCTGAGGAGGCGGCCACCAGCGGCCGGACGGATCCCTCGACGCGTTCGACGAAGGCCGAGGTACCGCTGTAGCGCTCCTGGACGTACTGCTGTCCCTGAGCAGCCAATATGGCGTGGGTCGATTCGTCGAGGAGAGCCTCCACGCACCAGAACAAGTCGCCGGCGCCCTCGAACCACAATCCGCCCCGACCGGCTTCCGCATGCTCCCGGGCTCGGCTCTGGGCCGGGACCACGATCGGACTGCCGGAGAGGAGCGCTTCGAGGGCCCACCGGCTGTACAACCCGCCGGGGTGGAGATCGACAGTGGTCTTGGCCCAGGCCATGAGCCTGCGCCGGTCGGTCCCGCGCCGAATCGCCGGCGCATGGCGCTCTTGACCCTGTCTGAACACGACCAACCGATCGGCCGCGTCCACAACGACTGCTTGGCCCGGGAACCCGAGCTGCAGGAGTTTCGACAATGTGGCCGGCCAGTTCGCCGTGCCGAACGGCGCACCGGTCATCACCAACGCACAGGGAGCGTCACCGACGACGTCGTGAGGTTCACGTCGCACGCTGGGGTCGGAGGCCAGTGGCAGTCCGACGTGGTGGACCGGCAGTCCGGGCCGCGCTCGTCCCAGCAGTTCCATCTCGGCCTGGCTGAACACCGCCGCCGCCCCCGCCAGCTCGAGCACCGGTGAGAAGTACGGGTCCTCCGGCTGGGCGCGACGCCCGGCGAGCGGGACGAGCAAGACCGGGACATCGGGGCAGACCCGCTCGATCAACCGGGCTGCGCCCACCTCGCGGTGGTCGGCCATGACGATCAGGTCCGGCTCGACCTCGGCCAGGGGTCCGCCCAGTGCATCCCATTGCTCCTGCCCTTCATGAAGGACTGCCTCGAGCTGGTGCCGCTCCGCCGCGCTCAAGGCCGGCCGGTCCCGAAGCATGGACAAGAGGAGGTCGCGGCGGGCGGCCAGCTGCCACGGGGCTGCGGTGCCGGCTTCGCACACGGTGACTGCACCATCGCGGAACCGCTGTGGCTCAGAGCCCTGGGGCGTGAGCACGTCGATCTCCCAGGACAGGGCCAAGGCTCCGGCGACTTGCCGCAGGGCCCACCGTTCCTCGCCAGCACCGCCCCAGGAAGGCGTCAAGAGCGCGATCCGGGGCCGGCCCGACGAGGGCGGCTCGGTGAAGATCGTGCTCACCGGGTGCGAGCGGTCTGCCGCCTCACTGCGGCTTGGCGCGCTCGCCGGCCTCGCCCGCGGCCAGCGATCCGTCGGCATGCACCTGGAGCCAAGCGGCCAGCCGGGCGTTGTTCTCCGCCTCGTCGACCTGCCTGGTGGCGATGGCGTGAGCGAGCTCGTCGCACCGCCGGGCCAGGGCGTCGTTCGTCCGGACCATGTGGGCCAGAAGCTCCCGCTCAGCACGGAGATAGGGACCGAGCACCCTGAACGCCAGACGTCCGAGGAGTCGCACCAGGATCCCCTTGGGCCCACGTCCGACCCCGGACGAGTCCGGTCGATCAGGCAGCGCCCAGTGCTGATGGAGGTACTCGAGGGCGGCGTCCTCCTGCATCGGTCGCTGGTACCAGGCGCCGAGATTGGTGGAGGGGGCCAGTGGTTCCCAGATCAGAGAGCGCTTGTCGGCGTGCAGGCGCTCGAGGAGCTCCGCTGGGTCCACACCGTGTTCCATCGGTCCTCTTCTTCGCCATGCCGGGACGCGGTCTGGGCGTCCCGGTCTCACGGTCAAGAGCCAGGACGAATCCTACGACGGTACCGGTAGAGGGTCCCTCCGTGGTGGTACCTTGCGCCGGGCGGCTCTCAGATCGCTGCCCCTTCGTCTCATGCAGACTCCGGGCTCTCATTCGACCGACACGCCGCGGATGACGAGCGC
>DATGGF010000417.1:0-2751 GCA_035308625.1 Acidimicrobiales bacterium
TATCACGGGCGCCCCCGTCATGGCCGCGAGGCGGGCCACGCCGGTCTTGCCCTGCAGCACCGGGTCGAAGAAGGCACGGCCGCGTGGGATGGTCCCTTGGGGCAGGATCACCACGACCTCACCGGCCTCGAGCGCCCGCCGGGCGTCGCGCAGGGGAGCGTCGGAACGTTGCCCGCGGTCCACGCTGATGCCGCCCAGGGCACGGGCCAGCTGCCCCACGACCGGCGCATCGAAGAGCTCGCGCTTGGCCAGGAACCGCACCGGCCGCCCGAGGCGAGCGGCGACGATGGCCAGGGCGGCCACGTCGAAGTAGCTGCGATGGTTCGAGGCCACCAGGGCCGGCCCGCGTGCCGGGATGTGCTCGGTGCCCTCTACCGAGAACCGTGCGTAGGGAAAGGCCTCAGGGCGCACGAACGGCCGGAGCGCGTGGTACGGCTCGAAGCCGAGCACCTTGGGCACCCCGGCCGGCCGGTCCCAGTGCTCGATGGGCCAGCGGCGCACGGTGGCCAGCAGCCGCAGGCGCCGGTCGGGGTTGACCGCGTGGGGGTGGCCGATGATGGAGAGCAGCGGCAGGTCGAACACGCTGTCGGAATACGCGTGGCTGGCTCGGAGGTCGATCTTGTGGTCGGTGGCGAACCGGCGCACCGCGTCGCGCTTGCCCGTGGACCAGACGAATTCTCCGTCGATGCCACCGGTGTACTGGCCGTCGCGTCGGGCGTAGCGGGTGGCGATGATGTGGTCGAAGCCCAGCAACTCGGCAAACGGCGTGATGAGGTCGATCGGCGTGGTCGTCGACAACACCACCTGCCGGCCGGCGGCCCGGTGCTCGGCCAGCACCGCCGGCGCATAGGGCTGAACGAGCTCGGCCAGCTCGGGGGCGGCCAGGGCGCCGGCGCGGGACACGGCGTCGGCCGTCCAGCCCCGGGTGAAGTGCGGGGCGGCCCGGACCATGGCCATGAAGGGGAGCGACTCCCCGAACAAGTCATAGGCGGCGTAGACGAACCGCTCTCCGGGCAGCGACCGGCGGTCGGCGAAGAGTCCCTCGGCGTGCATCGCCGCGCTGAGGACCAGGCCACTGGCGCCGCGCAGCAGCGTGCGGTCGAGATCCACGAAGGCGGCTCCGGCCTCCTGCCGGCGGGGCATGGGCGAACGATACCGTCCGGACCCTCGCTCTCCGGGCCATCGGCCCCCGGCTCGGGCCCCACGGCAGGCGACCCGCCAGTCGACCCCGGCCTCGGCGGGCCCGGACGCGACGAAGGGACCGGAGGGGGAATCCGGTCCCTTCGTACCGACTCGACAGGAAGCGGAGGGGGGGAGTCCAACTCCTGTGGTCTGCAGTCATTGTGCGGGAACCGCCTCGATCTGTCAAACAGCTAAAAGCGATTTGTGCTATCACTAGAAACGATGGAGGTGCGGCATCTGCAGGCCCTGGTGGCCATAGCCGAGCACGGATCGTTCTCGGCCGCGGCCGATGCCCTGGGGACGGTGCAGTCGAACATCTCGGCCCACGTGGCCCGCCTCGAGCGGGAGGTCGGTGCCGTGTTGGTGGACCGGTCGGCCGGCCAGCTCACCCCCGAAGGGGAGGTGGTGGTGGCCCGGGCCTACCGCGTGGTGGGTGAGCTCGAGGCCCTCACCGCCGACCTGAACGCGCTGCGCGAGGAGGTGGCCGGCTTCGTCCGGGCCGGGATGATCGGAACGACGGCCCGCTGGCTCGTCCCCCCGTTGCTGGCCGAGCTGGGCGCCCGCCACCCCAATCTGCGCCTAACCGTGGTCGAGGGAACGAACACCCTGCTCGAGCCCCAGCTGGCCGCCGGCCGGCTCGACGCCGCGGTCCTCACCTTGCCGCTCGCCGGGCACGACCTGGCGTTCGAGCCGCTCTTCGAGGAAGACCTCGTGCTGGTCGTCCCGTTCGACGACGACCCGATGGCCGGGGCCGGACGTGTCGAGCTCGCCGACTTGGCTCGTCTCGAACTGCTGCTCCCTGCACCGGGCACGTCGCTGCGCTCGGAGATCGACGGGGCGGTCACGCCGGCCGGAGTGATCCTGCGTCCCCGGGCCGAGGTCGACGGGGTGCGCCTCATCGCCACCTTGACCTTCGAGGGCTACGGGCCGGCCATCCTCCCGGCGACGGCAGTTCCCCGCCACCTGCGGGATCGCTTCCGCCTCGTCGCGGTGGAGGGCCTGCCCGTCCGCCACGTCGGGCTGGTCCAGCGCAGCCGGGGGATGCCGTCGGCCCCCACCCGCGCCGTGCTCGAAGCATTGCGCCGGTTGGTGGCCATGCCCGAGCGCCTGCCCGAAGGCCTGCGCGCCGTGACGCTGGCCGCCGTGTCACGAGCCGAGGGTTCGTGGCGGCCGGTGGGGGTCCCTCAGGGGTGAGCGCGCTCGCAGTAGCACTGGCGCCGTAGACGCGCACGGGCTACGGGCGCTAGTTGACCGTAGGTGTGGGCGGATACGTGGCCAGCATGGCGAGCCGGCCGCCCTGGCGCTGGAGCACGTCGTGCCAAAGCTGCTCGGGGGTGGCCCCCAGCATGTCCTCGTGTACGGGGTCGAGGATGAACCAGGCCCCCTCGTCGATCTCGCCTTCGAGTTGCTCCGCGTCCCAGCCGGCGTAGCCCGAGAAGAGGCGCACCGCGCCCAGGGCCACCGGTTGCTCTTCGGGAGGGATCGACAGGTCGACCACCGCGACCCCGGCGGCCACCTCGTGCCAGGCCGAGGATGACTCCCGTGCTGCATCCTCTGTAGCGGGGTCCC
>DATGGF010000418.1:0-6264 GCA_035308625.1 Acidimicrobiales bacterium
TTACACGCGTCACTGAGCGCCTGGATCACCCCGTGCGTCAGGTGGTACTTGCCTTCGGCGCGCTGATAGGGATCGGTGTTGGTGCCCATGGCGATGAGGTCCCCGCCCCACTTGGGCGAACGCAACTCGGCGCGAACCTTCTCCACTGCGTTCACCTTCACGACGAGCTTGCGCTCGAAGTCCTCGCCGATGCCGAGGCCCAGGTACTCGTGGGTGGGACGAGCGAAGCAATAGCAACACGAATGGCTGCACCCCCGGTAGCAGTTGATCGTGTAGCGGAAGGCCATCCGCGACGCGGCGGGAACGGGATTGATGATCCGTTTGGCGTTGACGTGGAGGAACTCGAGCCCGCGGTACTCGCCGATGCCCACGTGCCGATCGGCGAGCTCCTCTTCGGGGAAAAGCATGGGCTGGCCTCCGTCGTCCTCGACCAGACGCCAGCGGAACCCCTCCTTCGGAGCCATGGATTTCGATGATATCGAACATATGTTCGCTACGCCCGAGGGCATCCACTTCCGGAGCCGCAGGCGCGGGCACAGCAAGACCCACCTCTGGTGGGCGTTTTCCCTGGGTGACGCACCGCGGTGCCGGCGAGGGCCCGCCGGACGACCGAGTGCGGGCAGGGGGTGACATGCAGCGTCGGCGCCGGTGGGGCGCGTCAACCGGGAAAAGGGCAGCTGTCGCCGCGGCCGCTGTCCTCGTTGCCGGCGCCAGCGTCACCGTGGCGTCCGATCGAGCGTCAGCCGATGTCGCACCGCACGCGCAGTACCTCAACCAGCAATGGGGCCTGTCGGCCATCGGCGCCCCCTCGGCGTGGGCCGGTGGCACCGCGACGGGCGTGCGCATCGGGATCGTGGACACCGGAGTGGACACCTCACAGCAGGACCTCCAGGGCAAGGTTGTTGCCTCGAAGGTGATCGTGAGCCAGCCCAGCTCGGGCTGCGCGGCGCCACAGAGCGCGGAGGACGACAACGGACACGGGACGCACGTCGCCGGCATCGCGGCCGCCAGCGGCGCCTTCGGCGTGGACGGCGTCGCACCGGGCGCGTCGTTGGTCGTGGCCAAGGTTCTCGACTGTCAGGGGTCCGGGAACTACTCGGACGTGGTGGCCGGGATCCAGTGGGTCGTGAGCCAGGGTGCCCGCATCGTGAACCTGAGCCTCGGCGACGCCGGCACTGGCCTGGTCGACCAGAGCAACGTCACCGGGAACCCGCTGGCCGGCGCGCTCCAGGACGCATGGAACCATGGCGCAGTGGGCGTGGTGGCGGCCGGCAACAACAGCAACGGGCTTCTGGGGCTCGGCGAAGCCAACTTCACCAACGTTCCCGCGGTGGTGGTGGCGGCGACCGGCCCGAACGGCAACCTGGCCTCGTACTCGAACTCGATCGACAACGCCCAGTGGGGAGTGGCTGCCCCCGGCGGAGATGACCCCAACGGACCGACCACACCCGATTGCGGTCATGCCGACCCCGCCGAGATCCTCTCGACATATTGGAGATCCGACGATCCCACCGCGTGCTACGCCACGGACGAGGGCACGTCGATGGCGACGCCGTTCGTCTCGGGCACCTTGGCGCTGTTGCTCGGCCGAGGCCTCTCGGTGAACCAAGCCGTGCAGACCCTGCTCGGCACCGCCACGCATTCGGTGGCGTGCGGAAGCGACTGTTCGGGCTTCGTGAATGCCGCGGCCGCCGTCGGTCATGCCCCGTCCCCGGCATCCGCCGCTCCTGCGCCCTCGCCCCCGTCCTCGAATGCCGCGGCCTCGCCCGCTCGCAGTGCGCCCAGGGCGGCTGCCGTGACGGGAACAACGGCGGCTCCGACGACATCGCCACCGGCGACCACGTCGTCCTCCCCCACCACGTCCACCGACCCCGGCCGAACGCTGGCCGCTCGGGCTCGTGCGACGGACGGCCACAAGCCCTCAGGCGGAGGCGGCGGGTGGTGGCCCCAGCTCCTCGTGCTCGGCCTGGCGCTGCTCGGCGGGGTCGCGGTCGTGGGCCGTCGCGTCAAGCACACGGACCCTCCGGCTCGCTGACATCTCGGGAGCCACCGGGCCCGGTGTGAGAGCCCGGCGGGGTGGGCGGCGGCTGCGCCCGCAGCCCACGGCGCCGCCACGCCGCCGCCGTCGCTCGCACGACGGCACCGCCTCGCCACTCAACAGGTCGCCACCTGGTTCACCGGCAGAACGGCCGACCGGACGCCGCCTTGCGCCCCACGCCGCCCGGTCTGGCCAGGGTGGGCGTTTGGTGGGGCCAAGGACCCGTCGGTCACCAGGGCTCGGTGGGCTGGCGCAGTTCCAGCCCGGCGGCCTGGTACACGGCGTCGACCAGCGCCATGTTCGCCACCGAATCGGCCGGGTCGGTGATGGGACGGGTCCCGTGGCGCACCGCGTCGGCGAACGCCTCGAGTTGGAAGGTATAGGTCGGGCGCCGCGTCACGTGCTCCACTCGCCGCTTTCCGCCCGAGCGCACGACCAACCGGTGCAAAGCCTGAGGTGCCGTCGGGTTGAGTACGCGCAGTTCGCCGGCGTCGCCGCGGACCGACAGTCCGGTGCGCAGCACCTGGGCCGACAACATCGAGCAGGTGGTGCGCCCGGTGCGCCCGTCGGCGAAGCGGTATTGGGCCTGCATGAAACGGTCGACGCCAGGGCTGTGCAGCTTCACCCGGGCCGACTCGACCTCGGGCTCGGCCCCGGCCAGATGGCGCAACATGTGCAGCGTGTAGCAGCCGCAGTCCATGAGAGCGCCCCCGGCCAGCGCCAAGTTCCAGCGGATGTCGCCCCGTGACAGCAGTGGGAAGCACAGCCAGGTGTCGATGTGCTCGACCTTCCCTACGGCCCCTTCACCGATCAATTGGAGGACCCGGGCGAACAGCGGGTGATAGCGGTAGTGGAAGGCCTCCATGAGGACGAGCTGCGGCGACTTCTCGGCCGCCTCGGCCACCCGGGCCGCCTCCTCGGCGTTGGCGGTGAACGGTTTCTCGCACAGCACGTGCTTGCCCGCGGCCAACGCCGCCACCGCCCAGCGGCCGTGGAGCCCATTGGGGAGGGGGATGTACAGCGCGTCGAGGTCGGGGTCGTTGACCAGGGCCTCGTAGCCGTCGGCCACCCGCCCGATCCCGTGCTTGGCGGCGAACGCCTCGGCTCGGCTCCGGTCCCGCGCTGCAACCGCGGTGATCTCCACCTCGTCCACGGCGCGAGCCGGGCGAACCACCGCAGCCGGGGCGATCCTCGCCGCCCCCAGGATGCCCACTCGGATGGGTGCCATGCCGGCAGGCTACACAGGGCCTTCTCGAGACGGCCCGGGCGACAGTGCCCGCTGAGACCGTATGCTCGTCGACGTGGAGCGTCTGGGCGGCCTCGACGCGGCTTTTCTGTATTTCGAGACACCGAGCATGCACATGCATGTGTGCGGGCTCCTGGTGCTCGACCCGAGCACCATGCCCGGAGGGTTCGCCTTCGACCGCATCCGCCAGCTGTTGCTCGAACGCCATCCGCTCATGCCGTCGATGAGCCGCCGCTTGGCCGTGGCCCCGTTCAATCTCGGCCGCCCCTACTGGGTCAAGGACCCTGACTTCGACATCGACTACCACGTGCGCCGCATCGGCGTGCCCGGCCCCGGTGACGACCGCCAGCTGGCCGAGGTGGCAGGCGACATCGCCAGCCGGCCGCTCGACCGCTCCCGGCCGCTGTGGGAGATGTGGGTGATCGAAGGACTGGCCAACGGGAACGTCGCCGTCATGGCCAAGATGCACCACTCGACAATCGACGGGATCTCGGGCGCCAACATGATGGTGTACCTGTTCGATCTCGACCCGGCTGCCCCGGCGCCGGCGGTGGTGGACGAGGCTCCAGCCGAGCGCATGCCGCGCGAGATCGAGCTGTTCGGGCGGGGCGCGCTCGAGACGTTGGCTCGTCCCGTCGAGATCGCGCGGCTGTTGCCCCGCACCGCCGTCCGCTTGGGGGCGACGCTCGTCGGGCTGGGGCGACGACGGGGTCAGGGGATCACCGCGCCGTTCACCGCCCCGCGTACCTCGTTCAACGCGGCAATCACCGCGCACCGCACCATCGCCTTCGTCGAGGTCAAGCTCGAAGACGTGAAGACGGTGAAGGATGCCTGCGGGGTGAAGGTCAACGACGTCGTCACCGCGGTGGTGAGCGGAGCGTTGCGGCGTTATCTCCAGGGACGGGGCGAGCTGCCTGAGAAACCACTGGTGGCCGCCATCCCGGTGTCGGTCCACGACCAGATGGCGGGGAGCGAAGGCGCCACCAAGATCTCGGTGATGTTCTCCAGCCTCATGACCGACGTGGCCGACCCGCGCCAGCGGCTGGAGGCGGTGGCCCGCCACAACGAGCAGGCCAAGGAAGTGCACAAGATGGTGGGGGCCGACACGCTCATGCAGTGGGCCGAGCACGCCGCGCCCAACACCTTCTCGCTGGCGGCCCGGCTGTACTCGAGCCTGCGGCTGTCGGAGCGCCACCCCGTGGTGCACAACCTGATCGTCTCCAACGTGCCTGGGCCCCCGGTGCCGCTCTACATGGCCGGGGCGCGCCTCGTGGGGCTCTACCCCTTGGGGCCGATCATGGACGGCGCCGGGCTCAACGTGACCGTGTTGTCGAACGAGGACCGCATCGGATTCGGCTTCATCGCCTGTCGCGAGCTCATGCCCACGCTGTGGGACCTGGCTGACGCGGTGCCCGAGGCGCTGGCCGAGCTGATCGCCGCGGTTGCTCCCGATGCATCGTCGCCAGAGGCACCGGGAGATGACGCGGCGGAGCCGACTCCGGTGACCGTCGACGCGTCAGGCAGCTCGCAGGAGCCCTGACTCCTCCAGCGCCTCGCTCACGAACTGGCGCACCGCACCCGACCAGAAGAAACCCACATGCCCGCCGTCGTAGGTGGCCAGCCGGGGCCGGCCCCAGTGCATCCACAGCCGGTGCGCGTGCCCGAACGTGGCCATGCGGTCCCCCACACCGGCGAACACGAACCGGTTCTCGAACGGCACGCGACACGGCAGCGCCAACGGCGAGACGACGTGGTGCACCGCGTCGGAGTTGGGCCCGAGCACGCCCTGGTGCTCGGCCAACCGGGCGATCTCGGGCGGGCTGTGGCGGCGGAACAGGTCAGGGAGGTCGACCACCGGGATGCCCGCGACGACACAGGCCAGGTCGTCCTCCAGGCCGGCAACGAGGGCGGCCACGTGCCCGCCGAGCGAATGGCCGATGATCCCCACCTGCTCGGCTCCCTGTTCGGCCCGCAACCAGGCGGTCAGCCGGCGGACGTCCCAGGCGGCCTGGGCCAGCCCGTGCATGGAGTCCACCAAGTCGATCGACATGAATCCCTCACCGCGCGCCTTGCCCTCCCCGCGCGGGCCGTGCATGGGCATCACGACCACGGCCACGTTGCAGCCGCCGCGCAACATCGCCACCGTCCGGAAGGCGTTGAAATCGAGCAACGGGCTCGATCCCATGCCGAAGCCGTGGATGCACACCAGCCACGAGGCCGACGGTTGCGGGGACCGGGCAATCCAGGCGTGGGCGATGCGGTTGGCGCGGTGGGCGAGCCACCGCTCCCGGCCCGGCTCGTCGGCATAGGGCTCCCAGCCGCTGGCGAAGGCGACATGCTCGTAGCGCAGTCCCGGCACCTGCCCCAGCCGGCGCACCACCGAGTCGGGCGGCGGCGGGACCCGGTGGTAGCCCGCGGGGTCGGCCGACCACCCCTGGGCGTCGAGGTAGGCCGCGGCCGTAGCCAGGTCGGCGGCAGCCACGTCGTAGTCGCCGGCCCGGGGCAACAGGCGCGGGTGACGGAAGGCGGCGATCATCAGTTCGTCCACCAGGACCTGTACGGCGAGTGCCGGGGTGGTCCGCACCGGGACGATGGTGTCGTCCGAGGCGGCCGCCGCGGTGCGGGCCGACGCCCGCGAGAGGAAGGCCGCGGCGCGGGGGCCGGCGCGCAACACCCCCACGGTGCGCGGGTCCAGGGCGGCACGGCGCGCCGCCCGCCAGGCGCCAGTCACGACGCCGGAGACGCGCTCGGACGCCGGGATCCCCACAACGGGAATTCTAGTGAGCACCCGCGGCTACTTCGGTGCTCCCCCGGGCCCGGTCCACTGCGGGGCGGCGTACCATCCGCCGGTCGGCACACCGCCAGTCCCCCGGGGCGAGGAGCAGCCATGTCCGTGATCGAGACCACCACGTTCCGGCTGCTCGTCGGAGCGGACGAGGATGCCTTCCTGGCCGCGGACACGCGCGTGCAGACCGAATTC
>DATGGF010000419.1:0-3531 GCA_035308625.1 Acidimicrobiales bacterium
CTGCCCGGCATCCGCCCCACCGCCCTCCCCGCTCCAGAGGAAGCCGACTGGTACCGCCGCGGCGTGTTCTACGAGGTGCTCACCCGGGGGTTCTTCGATGCCAACAACGACGGCATCGGCGACCTGCGGGGCCTGCGGGCCAAGCTCGACTACCTCGAATGGCTCGGGGTCGACTGCCTGTGGCTCCTGCCGTACTACCCGTCGCCCATGCGCGACGGCGGCTACGACATCAGCGACTTCCTCACCGTCAACCCCGATCTCGGCTCCCTCGACGACCTCGTCGAGTTCCTCGACGACGCCCACCGCCGGGGCATCCGGGTCATCGCGGACCTGGTCATGAACCACACCAGCGACCAGCACCCGTGGTTCCTCGAGTCGGCCTCGTCACGGGTCAACCCCAAGTCCGACTGGTACACGTGGAACGACGACGACCAACGCTGGCCCGAGGCCCGGGTCGTCTTCGTCGACGTGGAGACGTCCAACTGGACGTGGGTGGCGGAGCGGCAGCAGTACTACTGGCACCGCTTCTACTCACACCAGCCCGACCTCAACTACGAGAACCCCGAAGTGGTCGACGCCATGTTCGGCGTCATGCGCTTCTGGCTCGACCGGGGCCTCGACGGGTTCCGTCTCGATGCCGTGCCCTACTTGTTCCAACGCGACGGAACGACCGGCGAGAACCTTTCGGAGACCCACCAGCTCCTGCGTCAGCTGCGCAAGGAGATCGACGCCGACTATCCCAACCGGGTGCTGCTGGCCGAGGCCAACCAGTGGCCCACCGACCTGGTCGACTACTTCGGCGAGGGCGACGAGTGCCACATGTGTTTCCACTTCCCCCTCATGCCCCGGCTGTTCATGGCCGTGCGGCGCGAGCAGAGGTTCCCGGTCACCGAGATCCTGGCCCAGACGCCCGAGATCCCGCCCAGCTGCCAATGGGCCATCTTCCTCCGCAACCACGACGAGCTGACCCTGGAGAAGGTCACCGAGGAAGAGCGCGACTACATGGTGGCCGAGTACGTGAAGGATCCCCGCATGCGCCGGCACATGGGCATCGGCCGCCGCCTGGCCCCCCTCCTCGACGGTGACCGCCGCCTGGCCAAGCTGCTCAACGCGCTGTTGTTCTCGCTACCCGGCAGCCCCGTCCTCTACTACGGCGACGAGCTGCTCATGGGCGACAACGTCTACCTGGGTGACCGCGACTCGGTGCGCACGCCGATGCAGTGGAGCCCCGACCGCAACGGTGGCTTCAGCCGGGCCGACTTCGCCCAGCTCTACCTCCCGCCTCTCATGGACCCCGTCTACGGCTTCGGTGCCGTCAACGTCGAGGCGCAGCAGCGCAGCCCGACCTCGTTCCTCCACTGGACGCGCACGATGATCCAGACCCGCAAGCAATTCCCCGTCCTCGGCACCGGGACCTTCGACGTGGTGGGGTGCGGGAACCCGTCGATCCTGGCCTACGTGCGCAGCCCGGCTGACGAGCAGGGAGGACGTACCACCGGGCGGGGGCCCCGGCTCCGCCAGCGACGGGACGCGCCTGACCCTCGTAGGGTGGAGAGCCCTGTGCTCTGCGTGTACAACCTGAGCCGTTTCGCCCAGCCCGCTGATCTCGATCTCGCCCGCTGGGCCGGGCGAGTGCCGGTCGAGCTGCTCGGGCGCGTCGCCTTCCCCCCGATCGGGCAACCGGTGTACTCGGTGACGCTCGGGCCGAGAGGTTTCTACTGGTTCGAGCTGCTCGACCAGGCGGCGGCGACGGGCGACCCCAATGCCGGGGTGGGCGTGTGACCTTCGTCGACCCTGCGTCCACGTCCGACGGACAGGCGGCACTGGAGCGGATCCTGCGTGCCTATGTGGCCCGGCGTCCCGGTTGGCCGACAGAGGTCGAGCCCGAGGTGCGGGTCGTCGAGACCGAGATGGTGCGCCGGGGCCGTCCCGGCCTGTACGACGTGGTCGCCGAGGTCGGGGGCCGCATCGTCCACGTGGCGCTCGGGTTGCGCATCGGCGGCGACGACGTCTACTTCTTCCCCAGCGGCGACGATCCCGTGCTGGGCGTCCTCCCCGTCGACGACGACCGGTTGGTCGCCTTCGACGCGTTGCACGACGCCGAGACTGCCGCGCTCCTCCTCGAACACGTCACCGGCGAACAGGCTGATCCCGCCCTGGTGCGCCCCGTCCGCTACGACGACGAATCGTCGGCAGTCGCCTCCGGCGACGCGCTCGTCTTCACCGTCTACGACTCGCTGGAACGGGGACCGCGCCCCGGCATCGAGATGCTGGTGGCCCTGGACGACGAGGGGTTCAACCACCTGCCGGCACCGCTGTCGATCTGGCGGCGCGGGACGTGGGACCTCGGGCTCGTGCAGGAACATCTGCCGGGGGCGTCGACCGGATGGGCGCTGGCGCTCACGTCGGTGCGCGACCTCTACGCCTCGGGCGGTCCCCCCGACATGGCCGGCGGCGACTTCGGTTCTGAAGCCCACCGGCTCGGGACCATGGCGGCCCGTATGCACCTCGCCCTCGAGCGCGCCTTCGGCCGCCGCAAAATGGAGCACTCGCAGTTGGCCGACGCGCTGGCCCGGGCGGTGGCCATCCGCACCCCCATGCGGGCCGAGCGACCCGAAGTGGTGGCGCTGCTCGACGAGCTGCGGGCCGTCACTACCACCGGCGACGCCATTCGGACGCACGGCGACTTGCATCTCGGGCGGGTGTGGCGGACCGAGCAGGGGTGGTACGTGGGTGACTTCGCCCCCGGTGGGCGGCCCCCGGATCCCGGCGACGGCTCACCACCGCTCGCCGTCGTCGACGAACAGGGGGAGGCCTACCGGCTGCCCCTGGCCGACGTGGCCGACATGATGTGGTCGTTCGGGCACGTGGCCGCCTCGGCCGCGGCCGAACGCGACCCCTCGGGGGTCGAGGGCCTGGGGGAGTTGGCCGACGCCTGGGTGGAGCGCAACCGCCGGGCCTTCCTGGCCGGCTATCTGGGCGTGCCCGGCATCAGCACGCTGGTCCCCGCAGGCCGGGACACGGTGCGTGTCCTCATCGAGTCGTTGGAGCTGGAGCGCGGGAGTCGGGAAAGGTCCTAGGGAGGCCAAATGCGAATCGGGATCCTGACCGGTGGCGGTGACTGCCCCGGGCTCAACGCGGTCATCCGCGCCGTGGTCCTCACCGCGGTTCTCCGCCACGGCGACGACACGATCGGCTTCCTCGACGGATGGAAGGGTGTGCTCGAGAACCACACCACCGCTCTCGATCCCGAGCGCTGCCGCGACATCCTGCCCATCGGCGGCACCATCCTCGGGACGTCGCGCACCAATCCCTTCGCCACCGACGACGGGCCGGCTCGCGTCAAGGCGACGCTCGACGATCTCGGAGTGGACGCGGTGGTGGCTATCGGCGGTGAGGACACCCTCGGCGTGGCCCACAAGCTGGGCGACATCGGCATCGGGGTGGTGGGCGTACCCAAGACCATCGACAACGACCTGTCGGCCACCGACGTCACCTTCGGGTTCGACACCGCCGTCCAGACCGCCACCG
>DATGGF010000420.1:0-5470 GCA_035308625.1 Acidimicrobiales bacterium
ACCGGCGGCTCGCCGGCCCGCCCGACCGACCACAGCGCCCCGGACAGCGCGATGTAATTGATGTCGTGGCCCGCGCTCTGCGCCAGCGGGCCGTCCTGACCCCAGCCGGTCATCCGCCCGTACACGAGCTTGGGGTTGCGCTCCCAGCACGCGTCGGGCCCGAGGCCGAGGCGGTCGGCCACTCCGGGACGCCAACCCTCCACCAGCCCGTCGGCCCCGGCGATGAGGTCGAGCACCAGGGACACGCCGTCGGGATGCTTCAGGTTGACGGCCACTGAGCGGCGGCTGCGGTTCAGCAGGTCCCAGTGGCCTCCCGAAGGAGGCGTGACCGGGCGGCCACTCGCCCGGTCGACCCGCAGAACATCCGCGCCGGCGTCGGCCAACAGCATGCAGGTGTAGGGACCGGGCCCGATCCCGGCCAGTTCGACGATCTTCACCCCGTCCAGTGGTCCACGCATGCCCGGATGCTGTCCTTCGCGCCTGGGGAGGGTCAAACCCGACCGACACGGACCACCGGGCCGACGCTCGGGCGTGCCAAGCTCTGGCCGCAGTGGTGCGTGCGTTCAGCCCCGGACGGGTCAACCTCATCGGCGACCACACCGACTACAACGAGGGCGTCGCCCTGCCCATGACGGTGGCCCTCGGCACCACCGTCACGTTCACCCCGGGGCCCGGTCACCGCCTAGTGGTGCGATCGTCGGCGGAGCCCGAGCCTGCGACCGTCGACATCGACGTGGCCTTGAACCCCGACGAGCTCCAGACCCTCGAGCCGGTCTGGGCCCGGCTGGTGTCGGCCATGGTGGCCGTGGTGCGCCCCGCCTCCGGGGGCCGAGGATCGGTCCAGACGACACTGCCGGTGGGCGCCGGGCTGTCGTCGAGCGCGGCCCTGGAGGTGGCCCTGGCGCTGGCCCTCGGCTTCACCGACGAACCGCGGCCGTTGGCCCTCGCCTGTCAGCGGGCCGAGCAGGCTGCCACCGGCGTGCGCAGCGGGCTGATGGACCAACTGACCGTGGCGGGCGCGGTGGACGGCTGCGCGCTGCTCATCGACTTCGCCGACCTGTCGACGGAGCCGGTGACCGTGCCCGAGAGCGCCGACATCGTCGTCGTGCACAGTGGTGAGCAGCGGACGCTGGCCCGCTCGGGTTACGAGGCCCGGCGTGCCGAGTGCGAGGCCGCCTCGTACCGCCTGGGCGCGCTGGGCCGCCTGGGCCCGGACGAGATGCTGGGGCTTCCCGATCCGCTCCTGCGCCGTCGTGTGCGCCACGTGGTCACCGAGTGCGACCGCGTTCGCTGGTGCGCCGCGGCGCTGCGGGCCGGCGACCTGGTCGAGGCGGGACGACTCATGACCGCCAGCCACCACAGCCTGGCCCGCGACTTCGAAGTATCGACTCCCGGGCTCGACGCCCTGGTCGATCGCCTGGTCTCCATGGCGGGCGTCTACGGCGCCCGGCTCACCGGCGCCGGTTTCGGCGGCTGCGTCGTCGCCCTGGCCGAACCGGGGGCGATCGACCTCGGTGCCTTCACCACCCCCAGCTGGCGGGTGCGCCCGGGGGGTCGCGCCCACATCGTGGGCTGATCGAGGGGCCGCCGGAGCGTCACATCCGGGACGTCACATCCGGTCGAGCAGCTCCGCTTTCTTCCGCAGGAATTCCTGCTCGGTCAGGATCCCCCGGCGCCGCAGCTCGTCGAGCTCGATCAATTGCCGGGCGAGCGATCCCGATTCCGTCGACGTGCCGACGCTCCGGTCACCGCTCAGCCCGGGGAAGCGGCTCCCGGCGGGGGGCGTGTCGTCGGACGTGATCGTCACCGGTGCGCCGGCGGGCCACTGCGTGGACCGGGCGGGCCGGCCGGGCGAGCGCAACGCGGCGATCTGATGGTGCAGGAGCCCCGACAACGCCGCCGGACGGTTCACGTGGTCGAAGACCACCACGCCGGTCTCACCGCCGAGCTCGATGACGAGTTGCCCCACACCCACCATCCGGCCGACCAGCGACTGGTGGTACGAGATCTCGTTGATCCGGTCGAGACGGACGTCGACCCCCCGCCGCGCCAGCACCCCCTGTCGCTGGACCACCCGCTGCGTGGTGAGCACGAATGTCGTCCGCCGCCACAACAGGACGCGTGCGGTCAGCCAGAGCAGGGCCAGCCCCACCACCACGAGGAGGGCGTTGTCGATCCAACTCGGCGCCGACGGCCAGGCCACCGTGGTGCCGATCAGCACGGCCACGGCCAACGCCGCGACGGGCAGGGCCCGACCGAGGAAGGACCAGTGGGGCCGGAGCTCGACGACGACGTCCTCGCCGCCGGTGAGCAGGCGACGAGGAAATGGCATCGGACCGACTCAGCTCAACTTGGCCGCGATCGAACCGGCGCTGCGCAACACCGTCCCGTCGGCCCCGACCGCACTGTGGTGGCCCGCCGGGCGCCGCCGCGCCTCATCGACGAGGTCGGCCAACAAGCGGCCGAAGGGCACCGGGGGGTCGACCCACAGGTACCGGGCCAGCGACCCCGGGATGGTGTTGATCTCGTTCACGTACAACGCCTCGCCATCAGAGAGGAAGTCGATGCGGGCCACGCCCCGCACGTCGGCCAGGTCGGTCACCACCAACGCCTGACGGCGCAGCTCGTCAGCTACGGACGGCGACAGCACGGCCGGCAGCTCCCGGGGCGCGCTGGCCATCCCCTGACCGCCGACGTACTTGTCCGCGTAGCCCAGGATCTCCGTCGAGGCCGATCGCAGCGGGCGCTCGATGGCCGACAAGGCCGGTTCCGGCCACGTGCGCACGGCCACGTTGAGGTCGAACAGGTCGGCACGGAAGGGCTCGACGACTGCGCCACGCTTGAGGTGCGGGTTGGCCGACAGCCGGTCGCGGGCGGTGGCGAGGTCCTCCACGACTTCGACGCCGATGGACGAGCCGCCGAAGCGGGGCTTCACGATCATGGGCCCGGCGAACCCGGTGTCCGACAGTGACGCGTGCAGCGCCACCCGGGGTAGGGCCGGCAATCCGGCACCGGCCATCAACCCGGCGAAGGCGAGCTTGTCCATGCCCAGCGCCGCCCCGGCCACGTTCGGACCGGTGAACATCACTCCGGCGAGATCGAGCACGCCCTGGAGCGAACCGTCCTCCCCCGGACCCCCGTGACAGCAGTTGACCACCACATCGAGCGGCAGGGACCGGCCCCGGCCCAGTCGTCCGGCGGTGCTGAACCCGCCGTCCTCGCCGATCACGAGCCGCAGTCGTTCGGAGCCGCCCGGCACCCCGGCGAGGAAGTCCGACGCCTCGAGCTCCGGCGCCACGCGGAACCAGTCCTCTCCGGTCCTCGTCCAGTACAGCGCGGTGACCTCGACGGCCGAGCCGAGCAGTTCGTGGACGGCCTGAAGCCCGGTGAGGATGCTGACGTCGTGCTCGGGTGAAGGGCCTCCGAAGGCCACGGCCACCCTGGCGCTGTCGTTCAAGACGGGATGCTCCACTCCCTCGGGACTTCCTCGAGGCCATCTCGGGGGTCGGGCCCAAGGGTAGCGAAGCCGACCTCGAGGTCAGTGGTCCCTCCGGGACATGCTTCGCCGGTCCCTGTCGGACATCAGGGATAGTGGTCCGGCAGGTCGTTCTCGAAGAGCGCAACGTCTCCTTCGCCCAGGTGGTCACGCACCCAGGCCACGCCGTGCTCACGACGCGCCACCACCACGACCTCGGCACCGTTGGCGGCGCGGGCGCCGGACACCAGCGCCCGGCGATTGGTGCGCCCCACCACCACGATGTCGGTGGCAGTGGCGGCGGCGGCGGCGGCGAACCGGCTGTTCTCGTCGGCTTGGCGGCGTCCGAGCTCGACCATCCCCGGTGTGACCACGGCCCGGCGGGCGCCCGGCGGCGACAGCCGCTCGAGCGCCTCCAGCGCCACCCGCGCGCCGGCCGGGTTGGCGTTGTAGGTGTCGTCCAAGACAAGACAGCGTCCGTTGGCGGTGGGCGCCGGCTCCAGCCGGTGCGGCGCGGACGGAAGCGTGGGCAACCGGCTCACCACCACGTCGAGGGGGACACCGAGCTGCAGGGCGACGGCCACCGCGCAGGCGACGTTGCTGGGCCGGGCATCCACCGGGACCTCAACCGTGAGTTCGCCCCGCACCCGTACACGCAAGCGCCCCGCCTGGGGCTCGACGCACACGTCAGCTGACGGATCGGACACCGAGACGCGCCACACGTGCTTGTCCTCGGCCGCCGCTCGATCGGCCAGCGACGCCAGCCGCTCATCGTCGACGGGGAGGACGACGCCGGAGGCCGGACCCAGGATCTCGGACTTGGCCTCGACGATGGCATCCTCGGTGTGGAAGCGCTCGAGGTGCACCGGTCCGATGGCGGTGATGACCGACACGTCCGGGCGCACCCAACGACAGAGCTCGGCGATCTCGCCCCGACCGTACGTCCCCATCTCGGCCACGAAGACCTCGGTGCCGTCGGCCAACTGCTCGTTGACGGCTCGGGCCAGGCCCGCCTTGTTGTTGAAGCTGGCCGGGCTCGCCACCACCACCTTCGACCCCGACACCAGGTGCGCCACGTAGCCCTTGGTGGTCGTCTTCCCGTACGAACCCGTTATCGCCACCACCGTGGGCTGCACCCTTCGCAGCCGGTCGGTGGCCCGGCGCACGTAGCGGCCGGCGGCCCGGCGTTCGAACGGGGCGGTGAGCGCGCAGGCGGCGTCGACAAGGGCGGGCGCGGCGAGCGCACCCGCTCCCGCGACGATTGGTCCGACGCCCGTGACAACCCCGGCCACCAGCACCACCGCTTGCAGCGCCGCCCAGGTCACCGCCAGAGTGCGCAGGCGACGGGTCCAGGCGAGAGCCGAGGTGCGGCCCCGAACCCCGAGCCCGAAGGGCCCGCCGGCGGCCACCACCGCGGTGGCCAGTGCGGTGGCCGGCCAGCGCGTCCCGAGGAAGACGCCGGCCGCGGCTACCAGCAGGCCGAGGATGTTCAGGGGCGAGGAGCGCCACCACCGCAGCGCGAAGCGGGAGGCGGCGTCGGCCAAATAGTGCTCACGCTGTGCCACTCGCAGCCAGCGCAGTCCCGCCGGGACCGTGGCCGCCCCGCAGGTGGCCACCACCACGGCATCGAGCACATGGCTGGTGCCGTGGACCATAGGAGCAAAGGTAGGTCAGGCCGGCGCCAGCGCCCGCTCCACCGCGGCGCGCAGGGGGGCCGGTGCCCTGAGCGGGAGCAGATGTCCTGCATCCGGGCACGAAGTCAGCACGGCGCCCGGGATGCGAGCGGCCAGCGCTTCGGCCACCGCCCAGGGGGCCTCGGTGTCGTCGTCACCCCAGACCAGTTCGACCGGGCACCGGATCGCGGCGATCTGCTCGTCGTAGCGCTCCCCCACCGTGCGCACCAGGACGTTTCGCATGACTCCATGCGCCGCCCGGTAGTCGGCCGAGCCGTAGCGCTGACGGGCCCGCTCCATACGGGCCTCGCCCACGATGCCC
>DATGGF010000421.1:0-4144 GCA_035308625.1 Acidimicrobiales bacterium
GTCAAACAATCGCCAAAGAGGAGCCCGGCGTCGAGCAATTCGCGCATCACGACCGGGAGCCCGCCGATGCGGTCGATGTCGGTCATGTGGTACCTGCCGTGCGGCTTGGTATCGGCGATATGAGGCACCCGGGCGCCCACGCGATTGAAATCGTCGAGGGCGAGGTCGACCCGCGCTTCGTGGGCGATCGCCATCAAGTGGAGCACCGCGTTGGTGGAGCCACCGAGAGCCATGACCACGGCGATGGCATTCTCGAACGCCGGCTTGGTCATGATCTGACGAGGGCGGATCCCCTGACGGAGTAGCTCGACAACCGCCCGGCCGGAATCGAGGGCGTACTGGTCCCTCCGGGAATCGACCGCCGGCGGACTGGCGGATCCGGGCAAGGACATGCCCAGCGCCTCGGCCACCGACGCCATCGTGTTGGCGGTGAACATCCCGGCACAGGAACCGGCGGTCGGACAGGCGTTGTGCTCGATGAGCGACAACTCGGCATCGCTCAACGCCCCGGTGGCGTGTGCCCCCACGGCTTCGAAGACGCTCACGATGTCGAGCACCTGGTCACCGGCGTGCCCGGGGAGGATGGAACCGCCGTAGAGGAAGACAGCGGGGAGGTTGAGGCGAGCCGCGGCCATGAGCATGCCGGGCAACGACTTGTCACACCCGGCGAAGGTAACGAGAGCGTCGAATCGTTCGGCATGCATCACCGTCTCGATGGAGTCGGCGATCACTTCGCGCGAAACCAGCGACGCCCGCATCCCCTCGTGGCCCATGGAGATGCCATCGGAAACGGCGATGGTCACGAACTCGACCGGGAACCCACCTGCTTCGCGGACCCCGACCTTCGCCTGCTTGGCCAGGCGATCGAGCGGCAGGTTGCACGGTGTGACTTCGTTCCAGGACGAAGCCACACCCACCTGGGGCTTGTCCCAATCGTCGTCGGTCATGCCGATGGCGCGAAGCATGGCTCGCGCCGGGGCGCGCGTAGGCCCGTCGGTGACCTCGAAACTCCGGATCTTCATGCCGTGCGGCGCCCCGCCAGGCGCCTGAGGGCCGCTCGCGTCCATGCGCAGAGACTACGGCCCACCACCAGGTCCGACCCACTCCCACCGGCCGGGACCCCCTCGGAGCTGCCATCCGTCGTATGTCTTCAACTTGTGGTGGAACCGGCACAGGCGAGCCAGGTTCCATAGTGCGGTCGGACCGCACTCGCTGAACGGGACCTTCCAGTGGTCGATCTCGAGCCCGAGGCTGACCTCACAGTCCGGCACCACGCACACCCGGTCCCGGGCCTCCAGGGCGGTCTCGAGGGCAGCCGGGACGGTCCGGCCGAACGTGCACACGGTCGCCACATCCACCCCTCGCTCGATGACGAGCCGAGCCCAGGCGTCACCCATGACGTGTTCGACCGAAGCCAACGGCACGGGCCCCACACCGGGAACCTCGCAAAGCTCGCCGGGCTCGAGCGAGCCCCGGTGGAGCGCCTCGAGGCTGACGTGGAACGTCACCATGGCCGAACGCGGCCGGCCCTGGTCCACGTTGCCTTGGAAGGTGGCCGTCCGAAGGTCGCCGATGACGAGGGCAACGAGCGCGTCGGCTTCGTAGGACTCTCGTGGTTCAGGATCGACCCGGGCCTGGGCGGCCTCGTCGATGACGAAGGCGGCCCGAGCGCGGATGGCGGCCAGCACGCTGGCCCCCGCGTCCGGCACGACCCGGGCGTGGAGGTTGACCAACCCCTCGGGGTCGAGCCAGTGGCGCAGGAACCGACCCTTCCGTTGGGCAGCAGCACGTTCGGTCTGATCCACGGCTGCCGCGCACACCGCCCGGGACTGGCGTTGCAACCCCTTCAGGGTGAGATGAGCGGCGGCCTCGAGCAGTCCGGCCTCGGCCGAAGGGTCGACGGTGGCGGCCGCCACGATCTCCCTGACCTGCGCCACCGACAGTAGGCCTTGGCGAAAGGCGCCCTGGGTGTCGGGAAGATCGACGAGGCCCTTCGCCGTATCGAGCGCCGAAATGGCCTCTCCCAGGCTGGTCTTGGTCTTCTGGGCATACCAGTCGGACTCGGACCGGTGACCCTCCTGCCGCCAGTTCATGCAATCGGCGGCTCTCCGGCCGAAGGCAAGCCGGCCCGAGGACACCATCCGCTCGAGTTTGACGAGTTTCTCGAGCACCAGTGACGCCTGATCACCGGCAACAGTGTCCGGGTCGACCTCGTCCAAGAGCCGGCGCACGAGCTCGGTAACGTCGTCGAGCACGGCCAGCGCGCCGCGCTCGGAAGCGGCGTCGGCTACTCGGGGCGGGGCGGAAAGCACCATGGACAGACCCTGCCATGGCGGTGTGACAGTCCGGCTAGCTGCGCCGCCGCTGGAGCTCGGCCACCACCGCCTTGCCGTCGGCCTGGCCGCGGGTGGCCTTCATCACCTGTCCTACGAAGAACTGCTCGACCTTGTCCTCGCCGGATAGATATCGCTCCCAGTCGGCCCGATTGGCCTCGATCACCTGACTGACGACGTCGGCCAGCGAGTCGTCTCCCAAACGCTCGAATCCCTTGCGCCGTGCGATCTCGGCGGGGTCGCCTCCATGCGCGAACAGCTCGACCAGCACGGCTTTCGCCTGTGTGGCCGAGAGCGAGCCCAGCTCCTCCATACGCAGCAGGGCGCAGTAGGCAGCCGGGTCGACGTCGCGGGCCGCGGCGGGGTCCGATGCCGCCTCATTGGCAGTTCTCGCGATGGCTCGTCCGGACGACACCCCGGCGTCGGTGGCGGCGATCACGAGATGGTCGAGGCCGAGCTCCACGACAGTGGCGATCTGGTCCGCCAGCTTGTCGGGCACCGAAGCACCGTCGCCCCGGGCCAGCGAGTGAAGCCGGTCGCGACGTTCGGCCGGCATGGGGCCGAGAGCCGCGGCCACGTCCTTCTGCCAGGCGACATCCGGCGCCAGAGGGACGAGATCGGGTTCCGGGAAGTACCGGTAGTCGAACGCCTCCTCCTTCGAGCGGAGGGCAACCGTCCGTGCCGCCTCCTCATCCCAGTGCCGGGTCTGCTGAGCCACGGAGTCTCCGGCCTCGAGCACCTGCACCTGCCGCTCGATCTCGTATTCGATGGCCCGGCCGAGCGAACGCAACGAGTTGAGGTTCTTGATCTCGCAACGCGTCCCGAGCTCCGAGGTGCCGACGGGGCGAACCGAGACATTGGCGTCCACCCGCATCGAGCCCTCCTCCATACGCCCATCCGAAGCCTCGGTGGCGACGAGGATCGAGCGAAGCTCGGCGGCATACGCACGCGCTTGTGCCGACGATCGGATATCTGGCGCCGAGACGATCTCGACCAACGGGACGCCAGCCCGGTTGTAGTCGACCAGCGCGTACTCGGCGTCGTGGATGCGCCCACCCCCGCCGACATGCGTCGTCTTGCCCGTGTCCTCCTCCATGTGGGCCCGGACGATGCCCACACGCGAACCATCGGGCAACTCAAGGTTTCCCTCGACGTTGATCGGCTCGTCGTACTGGCTGATCTGGTAGTCCTTCGGCATGTCCGGATAGAAGTAGTTCTTCCGGTGGAAGGTCGAGGGGCGGATCTCGCAGTGCAACGCCACGCCGATGCGCATGGCCAGCTCCACGGCCTGCGCGTTCAGCACCGGGAGCGAACCCGGGAGCCCGAGACAGACGGGACACACATTGGTGTTGGGCTCGTCGCCGAACGCATTCCGGCAGCCGCAGAAGAGTTTGGTCGCCGTCCGGAGCTCGCAGTGCACCTCGAGGCCGATGACGGGCTCCCACCCCGCGACGCTCATCAACGCGATCCCAGCGGCGACGCCAACAGGCTCTCGTCCGACAGGCGCGGAGTAGATGGTGCCGGGGCGGCTTGCTCGATCACCGCGGCGGCGCCGAAGAGCGTCGCCTCTCCGAGGGCGGGAGCGAGGACCTGCACGCCGATGGGCAACCCGGCGGGATCGGCGCCGAACGGGAGGCTCAGGGCGGGGTGGCCGGCCAAGTTGGAGGGCACGGAGAAGACGTCCGACAGGTACATGGCCCAGGGGTCCTGCACTTTGTCGCCGATGGCGAAGGCCGTGGTCGGAGTAGTCGCACCGAGCAGGATGTCGACCTGCTGGTAGGCCCGGGCGAAGGCGTCGATGATGAGCGTGC
>DATGGF010000422.1:0-5365 GCA_035308625.1 Acidimicrobiales bacterium
CACCTACGTGCGCAAGTACAGCAACATGCGCTTCGAGCCGGCCGGGATCACCGACGACAAGGACCTGCGCATCGCCACCAGCCTGGTCGACTACATCTTCCGCCGGCTCGCCCTCGACTACCTGAACCGGGAGGAGCGTGAAGAGCTCGGCGTGCTCTCGGTCTCCGAGCGGATGCAGCCGACCCTGCCGGGCGTGGAGGAGGCCGCCACTGTGGAAGAGGACCTGGTGGAGGACGCGGGGGTCAGCTCTGTGCCGTCGACCGACGTGGCCCGCCGGGCCGAGCAGTTGGCGTCCCCGGCGACAGCTGCCGCGCCCGAGCCTCGGGCGGAGCAGCGCGACGCGCCGCTTTGCTACCAGTGCGGCATGGTCATGCAGCGGGCGGGCTCGTGCTACGTGTGCTCGAGCTGCGGCACCACCAGCGGCTGCTCCTGATCCAAGCGAGTCCCATCAGCGCCCCGGTGCCTCTGGCGCCGGGGCGCGGCGCGTGCCGGCCCGGTGGTGATTCGAAAAGCGCGAGTCAGGCGAAAGGGCTGCGGCCGGTGGCGAACCACTTCGCCATCATGGGCTCGAGGGCCCGGCTGACGAGCTCCACCCGGGGCCCGTCCGGCCCGCGCGCGTATGCCCACATCGACGATCCGTCGGGCATGGGGGCCTTGGCATCCACCGAGAAACCGTGACCAGCCAGGGCAGCCAGCTCGGCATCGACGTCGTCCGACCAATACCCGAGGTGGTGCACACCGGACGTCGAAGGTACCCACACCGTGCCGGGCACGGCTTGGAGGACCTCGAGGCGTGGCTCGCTCATGGAGTAGACGAAGCGCATGGGAACGGTCTGCTCGCCGTGGGGCATCCACACCACGTGGTCCAGCGCGAGCTCGTCGCACCACCGGTAGCCGGCCACCTCGGTGAGCCGGCGCCGCGCGCCGTCGAAGTCCTCGACGACGATCCCCGTGTGGTAGAGGTCCTCGGGCTTCATCTCGCAGTTCCCGTCATGGCCGTATCATCGCCCACCCGGAGGTGACGGACATCGGCACAGGGATCACCACCGACGTTGCCGTGATCGGCGGGGGAGTGGTGGGAGCCGCCCTCGCCTACGAGCTCGCGGCCGCCGGGGCCGGCGTGGTGCTCCTCGACGGCGACAAGCCGGGCCGAGCTTCCGCGGCCGGAGCCGGGATCGCATCACCACAGACCTTTGCCGAGGCCGACGAGGACTGGTACCGCTTCGGCGCCTCGGCTCTCGAGCATCTCCGCAAGCTGGTCGGACGCTTGGGCGAGGACGGCGTCGAGCTCGGGCCCAGCGCATTCGGCGAATGTGGATCGCTCGTCATCGCCCTGGCCGAGCACGAGGACCCGTGGTTCCAGGAAGTTGCCGGCCTCGCTCTCGGGCGCGACAGCGAGGTGGCCGAAGTGCCCCCGTCGCAAGCCCAGGGGCTCTTCCCTCCCCTGGCTCGGCCCTGGCGTGCCCTGCACAGCCCGCGCTCGTGCCGGGTGGACGGTCGTCTGCTCACCGAGGCACTTCGAATCGCGGCGACCCGGCGAGGCGTCACCTTGGTCTCCCACGAAGTGACTGGCGTGGCGCTCTCGTCAGCAGGGGGCGCGACCGTGACGGCAGGCGACGTCGTAGTGTCGTGCGCCACCGTGGCGATCGCCGCCGGGGCCTGGTCGAAGGCGTTGGCCGGGCAACTCGGAATCGTGCTCCCCGTGTTCCCCACCAAGGGAGAGATCGTCCACATGGGCACGTCAGCCGACGGCGCGCAGTGGCCCATCGTGCAGCCTGTGCTCAACTTCTATCTCGTCCCCTGGCCTGATGGCCGCGTCGCCTGTGGTGGCACGTTCGAACCCGGGGCCGGTTTCGACCTGCGCCCGACCGCGAAGGGAGCGCGCGATCTGCTCCGGGAAGCTCTGACCATCGCTCCCGGCTTGGCCGAAGCCACCCTGCTCGAAGCCCGGGTCGGCTTGCGGCCGGCCAGCCCCGACGAGAGGCCGATGCTCGGCTCCATGGCGAGCCGGCCCGACGTGCACGTGTGCACCGGGCACGGGGCGAACGGCTTGTTGCTGGGCCCCTACTCGGCGGCCCTGGTGGCGTCGGGGATCCTGAGCGGATCCCCACCGGACGAGCTGCCGCCGTTCGATCCGGCCCGCTTCACCGCTTCCTGAGCCCTGTCCTCAGTGGAGGTAGTAGGCGTACACCCTGGTGGCCGACGTGGCGAAGAGCATCCCGTCGACCGCCGACGGGGTGGGGAAGTGGTTGGCCACCGATGCGATCTTGAACTGGACGACCGTGTTCCCCGTGGACGGGTCCAGCCCGTACAGGCGGTGGCTTCCGTGGTTGATCGACCACACCAGCCCGTCGGCCACGATCGGCGGTCCCTGGGAGTTCCCCGTCTGCCACAACTGGGTCAGCGACGGGGGCGAGGTCTGCACCTGTAGGGCCATGACACCGGCGAGGCACGGGAGATAGATGACCGAGTTCCGGTAGGCGATGCCGCCGTCGACGTCACTGCCGCAGATGTTGTCCAGCTCGGCTACCTGACCTCCCACGTTGCCCAGGTTGGACTGATCGAGCAGGTACGCCGTCTGGGACTTGCCCGCTTGGAGTACGAACCCGTCGGGCAGCACCGCCGGTACCGAGGAACCCAGGTCAAGGTCGCTGTCGTTGTCGGTGGCCCAACTGGTGGGGGCGAACCACTGGAGAACGGCCAGCGTGGACGAAAGCTCGACCACCGAGTCGGAGTAGTCGGGGTTGCTCCCTGTGTCGTTGGAGCCGTTGCCCGTCGCCACCCAGATGTTGCCGTGGCCGTCGATCACCGGCGCGGCCCCGCCCATCCAGACGGCCCCTTCCTGATTGCCCGGGGTCGGGTCGACTTCGAAAGTCCTCAGGGCCCCGCCCGTCTCAGGCACCGAGATCACCCATCCGTGATAGGGACCACAGTCGCCGGCGTTGCCGCCGGTCGAGGCGATCACGTTCCCGCCGTCCAAGGTGAGCGCGGCCCGGAAGAGCTGGCTCTGGGGGACGGTGCCGGGAGGGTCGATCACCTGGTCGAGCAGTGTCAACCCGGTCGAGAGCGACAGCCCGACGACATGGTGGGTCACGGCCGAACCGACGTGCTCGTCGGCCACCACGAACACCTCGGAACGAGCGGTGTCGATGACCGGAGTTCCCGTGATGCCGACGGTCGGACGTATGTCGCCGGGGCACCCCGCGCCCAGTGCGATCAAGTGCGCAGGTACGGCCGTTCCCAGGTGGCGCGTCCAGAGCACGGCGCCGGTCGTCTCCGACAACGCGTAGACCATGTCGTACTCGGTGGCCACGATGACTACGCCCTGGGCCACCACGGGCGCGCCGTAGAGCTTGCCCTTCAAACCTCTCGTCACCCACGCCCCTGACGCCCCGCCGAAGGTGGTTGACCCCGGCGCCACGCCCGAACCACCGAAGTCACCGTGGTACACCGGCCACGACCCTCCGACGGCGGCCGCCGGCCCGACGGGCGCCAGCCCGGACAGGGCCAACGTCGTCGTCGCCGCCATTGTCGCGACGAGAGCGAGCCTCCGGCCCGTCCGCCCCAACGATGGGACGCGGCGAAACCCGGAGCCGATACGGCGAACGCTCATGGCATGCCCCCTGAAGACGACCGCGTGTCGGGGCAGAGCGTGACGCGCTCAGGGAGGCGGCCGCATCGTCAGAAATGACCAGATGGCACGTCAGCGGAGTTGACCGGCCTCATGACGTCACCGCGTCGTTGCCCTCTGCGGCCGAGCGGCCGCGGTGGGAGCCCGATCAGCGAGTGATGACGCTCAAGTGCTCGGCAACGACATCGGATCGTGCTCCGTGCTCAGGGCTACGACCGTGGCCGTGGCTGTGGAGCTCGACCACCAGGTCGCACACCTCGAGGATGTCGTGCATCAGGTGCGACATGGTGAGGAGGTCGGCCGCCGGGACCCGCACCGACCGCAACCGCAGGCCGTCGGCCGAGGAGATCTCCACCGACTGGCGGCCGTTCCACAGGGCATAGGCAAGGGGCCGGGCCCGGACGAGCTGAGCTGCGCTGAGCTCGTCCACATCGACCCTGATCGTCGGGCCGGTCGGCGCCGCTGGCTTCTTGGGCGGGTCGCAGGACGCCAGTGCCTCGGCGATCAGGCCGAGCACGTCGTCGCGGGACCAGAGCCCTTCCTCTTCACGGGGATACGGATGAGACGTCTTGTGCCACGTGCCGCTGAAGTCGTAGAGGTCGATGCGCCCGCGGCCCTTCCACACGGCGAGGGCGGACCGTGCCTCGTCGACCAGCACGGCAAGCCCTTTGTCCACGATCTCCGGCGGGATCCGGATGACCGGCATGGGAGCACCAACCTTTCCGCTTCCATGGGTTCATCGGGCATTGCGCAACAGGTCTTGAGCCAAGGCCGCGGTCTGCGGTCGTGTTGGCCGGATATTTGGTCAGCCGGGGGTGACCACCACGTCCACGGCCGCGCCGGCGGCCTCGAGGTCCACCCGGGCGTTGTCGTCCCGGTAACCCAGGCCCTGCAGGTTGTACAGGCGCACCGGTTCCTCCCCCAGGGGGAAGGGTCCCCAGTGCCAGGTGCCAGCATGGAGCACGAAGGACTGTCCGGGCCGTAGCACGAAGGCCCGGATCCGCTGCGCATCGGCCGGTTCACGGAACTCGGTGCCGGGCGGCGCCACCGCCACCACCGCGTCGACGTTGAGCACCAACAGCGCCTGGGTGTGGGAGTCGTGGCGGTACATGGCGTCGCAGTGCAAGCCGTCGGGACGATGCTCGATCTCCTCGGGCCCGTGCATGATCACGTTCAGGTGCGGATCCCCCCAGGAGAACGTGAGCCGCTCGCGTCCGTCGGCCGGATCGGTGTCCTCCACCGGGATCCATCCGAACTCGGTCCACGCGTCGGGAGCGAGCGCTTCGGCGACCACACGCCCACTGGCGTCCCCCATCGCCTCTTCCTCCTGTGATCTACGCTGCGCTCCGGCGAGCAGCCGACAGTGTAGGACCAGGACGTGCGCCGGTGTCGATGGAGCGCCGGGGAGGAAGGGGGCATTCGCGGTGGACGTGCGCAGCATCGAGGACGTGGCTCCGGTTGTCGAGCACAACGGCACGGTGCCGGTGTGGTGGTTGGTGAAGTCCCAGGAGATGAAGGAGATCACCAACGGGGGGTTCCTCGAGCTGGTGAACGAGTTCGAGGTGGCCGGCGGCGGGTACGTCGACCCGCATTCACATCCGACGCACGAGTTCTATTACGTGCTCAACGGCCGGGGCATAATGACCATCGGGGACGAGGAGCGCGCGATCCGCCAGGGGGACCTGGTCCACATCCCTCCGGACATGGTCCACAGTCTCCGGCCTGTATCGGACC
>DATGGF010000423.1:0-2716 GCA_035308625.1 Acidimicrobiales bacterium
GAGGACCTCATGCAACGCAGCATCACGGGGACCGTCGGGATCGTCCAGGGGACCGGGCCCGATAGCGCGCTGGCCCTCGGGCTGGCGGCCGAGGTTCCCACCACCACGGTGGCGGCGTCGTCGGGGACCTGCGTGCCGGCGGTCAGCACGCTGGAACAGGAGCAGGTGGTCGCCGTGGCCGTGGCCGGCTCCCCCGACCTGGCCGAGTCGTGTCTTGCCGCGCTGGCGGCTACCGCCTGGACACCCCCGGGCGGGATCCTGGTCCCACCGTCGGCCGCCTACGCCGGGGTGGCTTCGGCCGGCGTGGGAACGGGTTCGGGCGCCTACACGGTGCTGGGCATGCCGTGGCCGGAGTCGTCGTCACCGGGCGCGGCGCGCTTCCGGGCCGACTTGCCCGGCATCACCTCGTACCGGGCCCTCGTCACCTACGCGGCCATCGAGCTGGCGGTCGAGGTCGCCCGCACCGCGGGCCCGGTGTCGCCTCGGGCCATGGCCGGGCATACCTGGCGCAGTGACCTGTACGACTTCGCCGGCACCACCAATGCCGACGTGCAGGTGGTCCAGGACTCGGCCGGGGGCTGGGTCAACGCGCCGTAGTCCGAAGCGCGATGCGCTCGGACAGCGACGCCAGCCCGGCGGGAGTGCCGGCCACCACGTCGAGTCCATGTCGCTGCGTGAGCCACTCCCGGTTGGCCAGGTGCAACGCATCGGACTCGTCGAAGCGGTTGAGCACCACGACGAAGGCGAGGCCCGAGGTCGTGAGTGCGTCGGTGCACAGGCGGACCGCGTTGATCGTCCCGAGGCCGGCGTCGGCCACGAGCACGGTCAGATCGGGATCGATCGCTCCGGCCAGCTCCAGGGCGTCGGCGTCCTCGGTCTGCGGGGAGCGCAGACCGCCGGCTGTTTCGACCAGGCCGACATCGGCCGCGGGCTCGGGCCAACGAAGCTCCGAGAGCAGTGCCGCCGCGTGCAGCGGTGCTCTACCTAGGGCGCGGGCGGCCATGGGCGGCGCCATGGCCAGCGGATAGGAGCGGTCGGGGAGGCACACGACCTCCGGCGGCTCCCCCGAAGCCGCGCCGAGGACAGCGGCGTCCGTGGTCGCCGGATCGTCGTCGAGGCCGAACGACTGAGCCGGCTTGCGTGCCGCCACCCGTAGTCCTCGGGCGCGCCAGTGCTCGAGGAGCCGGGCCCCGACCCACGTCTTTCCCACTTCGGTGGCCGTACCGGCCACGACCACGAGTGCCGCCGGCCGGTCGCTCACGCGTGGACGCGGAAGGCGGCCAATGCCACCGCCAGACGCTCGACGTCGTCGGCATCGTGGGCGGCGGACACCGTCACCCGGAGGCGAGCCGTCCCGGGAGCGACCGTGGGCGGCCGGATGGCCGGCACCCACAGGCCGGCATCGAGCAACGCCGCCGACGCGTCGAGGGCTGCCTGTTCGCTGCCGAGCACGACCGGCACGATGGGGCTCGGATGGCCCGGTGCCAACCGGTCGACGTGGGTTCGCAGGGTGGCGAGCAGTTGGGTGCCTTCGTCGGAGTGCAGCACGCCGAGCGCGGCCAGCGCCGCCGCACTGTCGGCCGGCGTCGGCGCGGTGGTGAAGATGTACGACCGGGCCCGGTTCTCGAGCAGCTCGACGAACGGTGCCGGGCCGGCCACGTAGCCACCGAGCGCACCGAGCGTCTTCGACAGCGTGCCCACGCGCAAGGCGTCGACGCCGGCGAGCGCGGGGGTCGGGTCGGGCCCGAGCACGGCGTGGGCTTCGTCGAGCACCAACAGGGCGTTGTGGCGGGCGCAAAGGGCAGCCAGGTCGTCGATCGGGGCTACATCGCCGTCCATGGAGAAGACGAGGTCGCTCACCACCAGGGCCGGCCCGGTGCAGGCCTGGAGCATCGTCGCCAGCTCGTCCAGCTCGACGTGGCGGTAGACCGTCACCTCGGCCTGGGCCAGGCGGGCGCCGTCGACGATGGAGGCATGGTTGAGCTCGTCGGAGAAGATCCGTACGCCGGGCTCGCCGAAGCTCGTGAGGACGCCGAGGTTGGCAGCGAAGCCGGTGGGGAAGACCACCGCTCGGTCGCAGCCGGTGTGGGCGGCCAACGCCGCCTCGAGTTCGTGGTGGACCGGCCGGGAGCCGGTCACCAGTCGCGACGCCCCCGATCCGGTCCCCCAGCGTCGGATGGCCTCGGCCGCCGCCCCCGTCACCGCCGGGTGCATGGTCAGCCCGAGGTAGTCGTTTGACGCGAAGGACACCACGGGGCGCCCTTCGGCGGTGAGCACTCCCGCCGGGCCCACTGCGTCGAACGGGCGTGGCCGGCGCCACCGGCCCTCGGCCTCGATCTCGGCGTTGCGCGCCGCCACCCGCTGCTGCCAGTCGGTCATGGGCTGGCCTCGGGGCCGGCGGTGACCTCATCGATGGATTCGTCCAACGTGACCACGATCCGCTCGATCTCCTCAGCGGTGGTGGTGAGAGGAGGCATGATCACCACGACGTCGCCCAAGGGCCGGAGAAGCACGCCGCGGCGCACGCTGGCACCACACACCTTGCGTCCCCACCGAAGCCCTTCGACCGGTGGGGCCAGCTCCACCCCGGCCATGAGCCCGCGCCGGCGCACCGCCCGCACTTCCGGGCGTGGGGCGATGTGCTCGTCGAGCAGGCGTCCCAGCTGATCGGCGCGGGCGGACACGTTGGCGAGGACGTCCCCGTGGCGCAGCAGGC
>DATGGF010000424.1:0-1933 GCA_035308625.1 Acidimicrobiales bacterium
GTTCGTGGAGTCTTCTATTAGCCGGTGGACGGTCGTTTCAATGGGTCCCATTGTTCTCCTAAAAGTGCAGGTCAGATGACAGATTTACGTGTAACGGGTGCCATTACGCTTGCTCCCGATCCAGAGCGTGCCCGACAGGGCAGTGACAAGGCACACCGTGAGCGATGGCGTGCAATTGCTGGAGAGTCCACCCCATTACCATCCCAGTCTCAGGCTGAGCCGGAGGGGTCTGGATCGTTTCCTGATCCACCAGCTCCGACCTGAATACCCACTCTGGGTCCATAAAGATTGACCCATCGTCGGCCAGGGTCATAACGCCTATTCGACTGATGGCATATCTGGGGCGGGTGTCGTCCGTATCTTCGGGCATCGCTGGTCGCTCCGTTGCTAAATGACACCGTTGTCGGCGTCGGGAGTGACCCTAGCGGGAACACCTACAGAAACGTACCGCGACCAGGACTTATGGTAACTCGGTTGTCATATCGGTTTTGTCAGGCGACACATCGCCTCGGCGCTATGGACGGCAAGGCGAGGGATCGCCCCAGCCGAGCCAGACGCGAACCGGGGGCACCCCGGCGCAGGTGGGATGCCCCCGGTCCACTGTGAGAGGCAAGACAGGGACTCGCCTCCGGCCCGATGGTTTCCCTACGTCTGGGCAACCCAAACCGCACGGAATCGCGGCAACCCGGCGCGGCTGGATGAGGACACCCGCCCGCTCGGCGGCGGAGCCGGTCAGGGTGTCTTGTCCTCCAGTTCCCAGGCGTGGTCGAGCACGTGCCAGGCCGTCCGTCTGAGGCCGTAGCGGCGCGTCCAGCGGGCGCCCTTGGGTTCACCCGACCGCAGGTGGGTGGCCAGGAGAGTCCTCTGCTCGGCCCACGGCGTCCGGGTCGGCACCCGGAGGCCGAGGCGTGAGGCATAGGCCCGCTCCGCTTCACGAACGTGGTCGGCGATGGCGTCCCGGTCACGCCCTCCACCCCGAGGACCTTTCGGCAGCCTCGCCGGGGCCTTTCGCTGCGCCCGGTCGAAGGCCCGCCAGCAGCGCTCGAGCAGGCGGACCTGGCGCTCGGCTTCGGGTGCAGTGAGGCGGACCTCGTCCCACGGGCCCTCCACGTCGGGCGCCCCGAACTCTGTGGTCGCCGTGCCGGGCACACGGCCGACGATCTCCACCGGCGCCACCACCAGGCCGCGGCCGACGACGCCCCGGTACCGGGACCCGTAGCCGAGGAGGGCCTCCAAGGCGACCTCTGCGGCCTCGGCTCCTGTCCCCCGCCGGCACCAACCAGGCCAGTCGACGGCGGCCGCGAACGCGGAGCGGCGGCCCACCTCGAGATAGACGCGCAGCTTCTTCGGAGGAGGCCCGGGGTCGACCCGGCCCGAGGGTGGTGTCACCGGATCAGCTTGGCGGCCCGGGAGGTACCCGGGCCATACCAACGACGATCTATCTCATCTCCGGTATGGCCGAGGGAACCGTCACGGCGGCATCGCCGCGGACGGAGTTGTTGAGCATGTTCTCAAGCACGTCGGGGGCCACCGGAGCGGAGAAGAGGAACCCCTGACCCAGCTCGCAGTCGTGGTCGCGAAGTCTCTGGAGCTGCATCGAGTCTTCGATCCCCTCGGCCAGCGTCTGGAGGCCGAGATTGCGCCCCAGTTCCACCAACGTGTGGACCAGCGTGGCCGACTCGGGCGAGTCCACCACCGCGTTGACGAAGGACCGGTCGATCTTGAGCGCGTCCACCGGGAACTTGCGCAGGTAGGCGAGGGACGAGTAGCCGGTCCCGAAGTCGTCGATGGCCACCAGCACACCGAGGTCCTTGAGCGCCTGGAGGCGGGCGACCGCCCCGTCGGCATCGCGCATGAGCGCAGTCTCGGTGATCTCCACCACGAGGCGGTCCGGGGACAGCCCGCTCGCGTCGAGGGCGTGGCGGACATGATC
>DATGGF010000425.1:0-1571 GCA_035308625.1 Acidimicrobiales bacterium
GTCGTCCGGCCAGCTCGACGCCTTCGACCTGCCGCTTGCCTGAGTCTGGTCGGCTCCGGTGGCGCCGGGTTCAGTCGAGCGCCACCGGGAGCCCGACGCGGGCCAGCTTGTCCGGGTTGCGCACCACGCGGATGCAGGTGATGCGCCCGTCTTCGACTTCGAAGGAGAAGACGTCGTCGATGGCGTCGTCGAGGGTCAGGACCAGTCCGGTGTCGCCGTTGACCACCACGTTGCGCATGGCCGTCGCCCCCGGCAGCCGGCGCGACAGGTTGAGCAGCAGCCGCGCCACCCTGTCGGCGCCGAGCACCGGCCGGCGGGCGGCCCGGCGCGTCGGACCGCCGTCGGACACGAGCACCACGTCGGGGGCGAGCACGCGCAGCATGGCGTCGGCGTCCCCGGTTGAGAGGGCGAGCAGCAGGGCGTCGACGGTCTGGCGGTGTCCGGCCGACGCCGACGGAGGGGGCGCGTGGCGGAGCTTGGCCCGGGCCCGGCTGGCGATCTGGCGGCAGGCGGCTTCGGGTTTGCCCACGGTGGCCGAGATCTCCTTGTAGGGCGTGCCGAACACATCGGCCAGGATGAACACCGCTCGCTCCACCGGACCGAGCGTGTCGAGCAGCACGAGGAAGCCGAGGGTGAGGGAGTCGGCCATCTCGGCGGCCTGTTCTGGCCCGTCCTCCTGGACGAGGGGCTCGGGCAGCCACGGGCCCGGATAGTCCTCGCGACGGCGCGCCTGGTCGCGCGACCGGTCGAGAGCGGCGCGGGTGGTCACCGTGGTGAGCCACGCTTCCGGTCGTTCGATGGCGTCGGTGTCACTGCGCTGCCAGCGCAGCCACACCTCCTGCACGACGTCCTCGGCGTCGGCCAACGAGCCGAGCATGCGGTAGGCCAAGCCGACCAGGCGCCGGCGTTGCCCGGCGAACACGTCGAGGGCGGTGCCGTCAGCCAACGCTGTCCCCGGTGCGCGCCGTCAGCCACTGATCGAAGGTCTCGGTGCCCCGAGGACCGTCCGTCTCCGGGATGAGCCCGCCGCCGGCGGCGGCGCGGATGGGGCCGACACGCAGGCGCACGGGCAGGATGGGCCGGCGGTCGCCCTGCGCGCGCCGCAGGGCGCGGATCATGGAGTAGAGCGACTCCGGACGGGGCCCGGCGAGGTCGGGGGCCCGGCCGTGGGGCGCGCCGACAGCCAGACCGGCCAAGTGTTCGCCCACTTCTCGGGCGGCCACCGGTTGCACGCGGAGGTCGGGCACCACCAGCACCGGGCCGGACAGGCGAGACGAGACCTGCTCGGAGAACTCGTGGAATTGGGTGGCCCGCACCACGGTGGCGGCCACCGGGCCTTCGAGCACCAGGCGCTCCTGGAGCTGCTTCGCTTTGTAGTAGCCGGTGCTGACGCGGTCGATGCCGACGATGGACAGCACCACGTAGTGCGCCACGCCGGCGCGCTGGGCCGCGCCCATCAGATGGCGCGTGACCGCGGCGAAGAAGGCCTCGGCCTTGGCCCGCCGCAGCGTGGCCACGTTGGCCACGTCCACCACCGCGTCGACGCCCGACAGCGCGTCGTCGAGGCCCGT
>DATGGF010000426.1:0-2887 GCA_035308625.1 Acidimicrobiales bacterium
CCGGGAACGAAAGTCGGGCGTGGATTGTTGCACCCTCAACAAGAAAGCCCGACGAGGCCCGGACACCGGGAGCACCGATGACCCAACTCACCCAGACCCTTCCCGTTCTCCCCCTTACTTCAGGGGTGGTCCTGCCCGGGATGGTGTTCACCATGGCCCTGGAAACCGAGGAGGCCCGTGCCGCGGCCGAGGCCGCCGGCTCGGTGGGGGGTCGCCTCGTCCTCGTCCCCCACATCGAGGGTCGTTACGCCTCCGTGGGCGTGGTGGCCGAGATCGTGGAACTGGGCGAGCTCCCCGGCGGGCCGCCGGCCATGGTGGTCCACGGCTTGGAGCGGGCCTCGCTGGGCACCGCTGTCCCGGGGACGGGTCGTGCCCTCTGGGTCGAGGTCAACCCGGTGGCCGAAGAGACCATCACCCCGACCACGAGCGAGCTGGCTCGGGAGTACCGGGCGGTGCTCGAGAACATCCTGTTGTCACGCGGGGCCCGGCGTATGGCCGAGCGGTTGCGCGACGTCACCGAGCCCTCGCAGATCGCCGACCTCTCCGGCTACTCGCCCGACCTGTCGCTGGCCCAGAAGGTGGAGGTCCTCGAGACCCTCGACGTCGACGCCCGGTTGCGACTGGTGCTCGGTTGGGCTCGTGACACCTTGGCCGACCTGACCTTGCGCGAGCAGATCAAGTCGTCGGTGGAAGAGGGAATGGAGAAGACCCAGCGCGAATTCCTGTTGCGTCGGCAGCTCGAGGCCATCCGCAAGGAGCTGGGCGAGCTCGACGGCGACGGAAGCGGCGAGGAGGGGACGCCCGACCGCTACCGGGCCACCATCGCCGAGCGCGACCTGCCCGATGCGGTGCGGTCCGCCGTGGAGCGCGAGATCGGGAAGCTCGAGCGCACCAGCGAGCAGAGCCCGGAGCACGGCTGGATCCGTTCCTGGCTCGACACCGTGCTCGAGCTGCCTTGGGGCGTCGTCTCCGACGACCAGTTGGACGTGGCCGAGGCCGCCCGCGTCCTCGACGCCGACCACGACGGATTGACCGACGTGAAAGAGCGCATCCTCGAGCACCTGGCCGTCCGCGCCTTGCAGGCCGAGCGCGGTCTGGTGCCGGTGTCCGGACGCGGGGCCGGCGCCATGTTGGCGTTGGTGGGCCCGCCCGGCGTGGGCAAGACATCGCTCGGGGAATCGGTGGCGCGCGCCCTCGGTCGCAAGTTCGTCCGCGTGGCCCTCGGTGGCGTGCACGACGAAGCCGAGATCCGCGGCCACCGCCGGACCTATGTGGGCGCGCAGCCCGGGCGTCTCGTCCGGGCGCTACGCGAAGCGGGGACGATGAACCCGGTCGTGGTGCTCGACGAGGTCGACAAGATCGGAGCCGACTACCGGGGCGACCCGTCATCGGCCCTGCTCGAGGTGCTCGACCCGGCCCAGAACCACACCTTCCGGGACCACTACCTCGAAGTCGAGCTGGACTTGTCCAAGGTGCTCTTCATCGCCACCGCCAACGTGGCCGAGACCATCCCCGGGCCGCTGCTCGACCGGATGGAGGTCATCCGCATCGACGGGTACACCGACCGCGAGAAGCTGGCCATCGCCCGGCACCACCTCCTGCCCCGGCAGCTGGAGCGCACCGCGCTGCGGCCCGACGAGGTCGAGGTGACCGACGACGCGATCTTGGCCATCACCGGCGACTACACCCGCGAGGCCGGGGTGAGGAACCTCGAACGCGAAATCGGCCGACTGTTGCGCAAGGTGGCCACCAAGTTGGCTTCGGGCGCAGCCCACGCCCCGGTCCGCGTCGACGGGCCGGACATCCGCAGCTGGCTCGGGCGACCGCGGTTCTTCTTCGAGGCGGCCGACCGCACGACCGTGCCCGGGGTGGCCACCGGATTGGCCGTCACCGGTGCCGGCGGCGACGTCCTGTTCATCGAGGCCACCGTCATGGACGGGCCCGAAGGGCTGACCATCACCGGCCAGCTCGGCGACGTCATGCGGGAGTCGGCCGAGATCGCCCTATCCCACGTGCGCTCGCACGCGGCCGAGCTGGGCATCGACCCGGGCGCCTTTACGGGCAAGCGCTTCCACCTGCACGTGCCGGCCGGCGCCGTCCCCAAGGACGGCCCCTCGGCCGGGGTGACCATGGTCAGCGCGCTCACCAGCCTGCTGCTCGACCGACCGGTGCGCCCGGAGGTCGGCATGACCGGCGAGGTCACGCTGCAGGGCAAGGTCCTGCCCATCGGCGGTGTCAAGCAGAAGGTGCTCGCCGCTCACCGGGCCGGGCTCACCCACGTGGTGCTCCCGGCGCGCAACGGCCAGGACCTCGAGGACGTGCCCGAGGAGGTCCGTGCCCGCATGGAGGTCACGCTGGCCGACGACATCGGCCAGGTGCTGGCCGCCGCCTTGCAACCTGCCAGTGGCGCCGCCGGTAGTCGGCGTGCCGATGACGAGGTGCCGCTCGCCTCCTGAGCGGCGAGGCCGCTACCCCTCGTCGCCCGCCACGGGCACGGGCACGGGGGGCGGTGGCCCCACGTACCGCGACGCGGGGCGGATGATCCGGTTGTCGCCCGCCTGCTCGAGGATGTGCGCGCACCACCCGATGGTCCGGCTCAAGGCGAAGGTGGGGGTGAACATGGGCCGGGGAATGCCCGCCAGCTCCATGACGACGCCGGCGTAGAACTCCACGTTGGCGTAGAGAGATCGCCCCGGCTTGAGCTCGTCGAGCACGCGCACAACGGTGTCCTCGACCTGCTCGGCGAACTCGACCAGGGGGCCGCCCAGCACTTCGGCTTCCGCCTTCATCAATTCCGAGCGCGGGTCGACGGTGCGGTAGACGCGGTGGCCGAAGCCCATGATGCGTTCCCCGCGCTCCACAGCGGCGCGGATGAAGGCGTCGGCCC
>DATGGF010000427.1:0-6818 GCA_035308625.1 Acidimicrobiales bacterium
CCACGGCGATGCCGTTCGTCGCGAACACTACGGTTCCTCCCCCCGTCGGTACCCGTACGTCAGGGGAACGGGACCCGGAGGGCACACCTTGCGCGTCACCCCGCGCGCTGGGCGCGATCGCCATCGGATCGAAGCTAGACAACCGGCGCCTGCCAGCTGTGGATCCCCCGTCAGTAGGCTCTGCGCTCCTGATGACCGGTCCGGCGCCCAACGGCCTCGACTCCCCGCTCCGGGCGCGACGGCCGGTGCCGATGGCCTTGCTCACGTGGGCCTTCATGGCCGCCGTGCTCCTGATCGTGTTGGTGCTGGTCGTGTTGCGCCTCACCCAGGGGACGACCACTGCGCCGATGCCGTCGCTCTATCGGGCCCCCGACGCCGTGGTGCGAGCGGTGACGTCGATTCCGCCATCGGTGTTCGACGCGGTAGGTGCGCCCGGCGCCGGCAGCTCGACACCGCAGGCGCTGGCCGGGCAGGCCGTCCTCATGTCAGATGGGCGAGCAGAACTGGTCTTCGTGGGCGCGCAGTTCTCGCCCTACAGCGCGGCGGCCCGTTGGGCCGTGGTGGCCGCGCTGGCCCGCTTCGGCACGTTCTCGAACCTCGGCGCCACCTCGTCCTCGACCGACGAGGTGTTCGCCCACACGCCGACGTTCACGTTCTCCGGGTCCTCCTACCGCAGCCCGGTGGTGGCCTTCGTGGCGGACGAGACCTACGGCGACACGATGTCGGGCAACGCTCCCGCCGGATTCCCGATCCTGTCCGCCCCGAGCGCTCCGGTGGCCGCGCTGCTCCGGCGATTCGACGGTGCGTCTGCTGGCGCCGGGCCCGTGGCCCTGCCGTTCATCGACGTGGCGAACCAGGTGGTGTTCCTCGGTGCGGACATCGGCTTCTCGCCCGGGCTCTTCCACGGCCAGTCGATGTCGCAGGTGGCGAGCGCCCTGGGCGACCCGACCAGCCCGCTCGGACGAGCGGTGGTGGGTGCCGCCAACGAAATTGATGCGGCGCTGTGTGCTTCGACCGCCCAACGTCCGCAGGCGGTGTGCGCCAGCCCAGGGATCAAGGCGGCCGCGGCCCGCCTGGGCCTCGGCCTCGGCTGACGCCGCTGTCAGCCAGCCGCGTTCAGCCGGCTCGGCGCTCGGCCAGCTGCTTGCGCTCGGTCTCGTTGAGGCCGCCCCAGATGCCGTGGGGCTCCCGGATCTGGATGGCGTACTCGAGGCACTCCGCCCGCACCACGCAGGTCTTGCAGATCGCCTTGGCCCGCGCTTCGCGAGCCAGTTTCTCTTCCTTGCGCTCGGCATGGGTCGGCGGGAAGAACACCGCGGCTTGCGGCCCCTTGCACGCCGCCCTCCCCTGCCAAGCCTCCAGCAACGTCCGAGTGGCCACTCCCCCTCCTGCCCGTCTGGCGGCGACGCTATCGCCTGCCTTCTGACCCGACAAGGGGTCTGAGCAGGGAATTTCCCCCTTTCTGTGAAACCACGCGCCGCGCACACAAGGCCACCGAACCGGCCGCGGGGAGGTTCTCCGGTCCCCGCGCGGCATCCGGATACGCTCGGTTGGAACCCATGGACATCGCCTCGTTCTGCCGCCAGAGCCGGGTCCTCGTGGTCGCCGGCAAGGGCGGGGTCGGCAAGACGACAGTCACTGCCGCCCTCGCCCGTATGGCCACTCACGCTGGGCTTTCGGTGCTCGTGGTGGAGCTCGAGGGCAAGCGGGGGGTCCCTGCCGCGTTCGGCCAGGACGCCCCCCTCGACTACGAGGAGTCCGTGCTGGCGGACGGGTCGGGCTTGGTCCGGGCCCGGCGCATCACGCCGGACGACGCTCTTCTCGAGTACCTGTCCGACCACGGAATGAAGCGAATCTCCCGCCGCCTGGTCTCGTCGGGGGCCCTCGACGTGGTGGCCACCGCTATCCCGGGCATCCGCGACATCCTGGTGCTGGGCAAGGTCAAGTCACTGGAGCGTGAGGAGTCCGCCGACCTCATCCTGCTCGACGCCCCGGCCACGGGGCACGCCATGACCTTCCTCTCGTCCGCCCAGGGCCTTCTCGACGCGGCCCGCGGGGGCCCCGTGCGGGTGCAGGCCGCCGACGTGGTGGAGATGCTTTCGGATCCGGCCCGCTGCCAGGTGCTGCTCGTGACCTTGCCCGAGGAGATGCCGATCAACGAAGTCGTCGAAGCGGCCTTTGCGCTCGAGGACCGGATCGGCATCAGCCTGGGACCGGTGGTGGTAAACGGCTGCATCCCCACCGAGCCGGCGCTCGAGACCGATCCCGATCAGGCCGCCGCCGACGCGGGGGTGGTGCTCGCCCCGGCCGTGTCCGACGCACTTCGGCAGGCGGCTGCCTTCCGGTTGCACCGCTGGCGGTTGCAGGAGCAGCAGCTGGCCCGCCTGGCCGAGGAGCTCCCGCTGCCGCAATTGCGCACGCCGCTGTTGGCCACGGAGTCGATCGGGCCGAGTGAGCTCGATCTACTCGCCGATGATCTGACCGATGGCGTGGCCCGGCTACCCGAGGCCGCAATGCGCGGGGCCGGTCAGAGGAGCTCAGTTCGGGCTTCGGCTCGGCCCGCAGGACGGGCGCCCGGAGCGGCTTCGTGAGCGAGGGTCTCGTCCCCTTGGTGACCGAGCGGACCATCGTGGTCTGCTGCGGATCGGGCGGAGTGGGCAAGACGACGGTGTCGGCCGCCTTCGGCGTGGAAGCGGCCCGCCGGGGACGGCGCACCTGTGTCGTCACCATCGACCCGGCCAAACGCCTGGCCGATGCGCTCGGGCTCGAGGCACTGGGAAACACGCCGCACCGGGTGGCGGGCGACTGGTCCGGCGAGCTGTGGGCCCTGATGCTCGACCCCAAGGGGACCTTCGACGACCTCGTGCACCGCTACGCCGGTTCGCCCGAGCAGGCCGAGGGGATCCTGGCCAACCGCCTGTACCGCAACCTGACCGGAGCCCTGTCGGGCACGCAGGAATACATGGCCATGGAGAAGCTCTACGAGCTGTCCGAGAGCGGTGACTTCGACCTCGTCATCGTTGACACCCCGCCGACGCGCAACGCCCTCGACTTCCTCGACGCCCCCCGTCGGCTCACGCGGTTCCTGGGTCACCGGCTGTTCCAGGTGCTGCTCATGCCGACGCGCGCCTATCTGCGGGCCGTGTCGGTGGCTACCCAGGCACTGTTGCGGACGCTGTCGAAGGTGGCGGGCGCCGAGATCGTGCAGGACGCGGTGACGTTCTTCCGGGCCTTCGAAGGAATGGAGGAGGGATTCCGGACGCGGGCCGAGCACATGCGCGAGCTGGTCGCCCGCCCGACCACGGCGTTCGTCCTCGTCACCTCGCCCCGGACCGACACAGTGGAGGAGGCGGGCTGGTTCGCCGCCAAGCTCGAGGAGTCGCAGCTGGAGGTGGAGGGCCTCGTGGTGAACCGGGTCCATCCGGCCTTCGGCCCGGGCGGGGGAGGCGGCCGGCCCGCGGTGCTCGCGGTGCCCGCAGTGCCGTCGGGGCCCGAAGGGCGGGCGCTGGCCGCCCTGGTCACCAACCTGGCCGAGTTCCAGGCCCTCAACACCCGGGAGGAGGCCGCCTTCGCCCGACTGGTGGCCCGGGTGGCCCCGGCGCCCGTCGCCCGGGTCCCCCTGCTCGACATCGACGTGCACGATGTGGAGGGCCTGGCCGTGGTGGCCGGCCACATTTTCGGGCCGGCTCCCTCGTTGGTGGGCGCCGAGGGCCCAGGGTTAGCCTGAACGCCGTGCCCACCATCGTCGTCGCCAGCGACGCGCCTTCGGTCCGAGCCGAGATCGTCGCCGTGATCGGGGAGCCGGACACCGAGATCGTCGAGGTGCACAACGGCGCGGGCGTGGCCGCGGCGGTGGACGAGCACGAACCCGACCTGGTCGTGGTCGACCTCCAGATGGACAGCATGGGGGGCATGGCCGTCACCCTCGACCTCCATCTCGAGGCGTCCTACGGCAACCTGCCCTCGGTGCCGGTGCTGATGCTGCTCGACCGCCGGGCCGATGTCTTCCTGGCGCGACGCTCCGGCGCGGAAGGCTGGTTGGTCAAGCCGCTCGATCCCATCCGCATCCGCCGGGCTGTCGCCGCCCTGTTGGAGGACAAAACCTTCCACGACGAGTCGTACCAACCGGTGCCCGTGCTGGTGGCGCCGAGTCGCGCGCCGGCCGTCGGCGCCTGACGCCGCCCGCAGTGTTCCGCCGCCGACGGGCGCCGGACCGCCCTCCACATCTGCCCGCCGCGCCTGGAGGTGACGGTGCCGGGGAGGGCCAGGAGCAGATCATCCTGGCCGCCCTGGCCGACCTGCGTGACACGACCGTGCGCGAGGTGATGACGCCACGCGTCGACGTCGTCGGCCTGGCCATCCCGGTCCGGGCCGAAGACGTGGCCCGGGCCGTGCGCGAGTCCGGCCACAGCTGCTTTCCGGTGTACGACGACGACCTCGACAACCTGGTCGGCGTGCTCTACGTCAACGACCTGCTGCGCTCGGGCTGGCAGATCGGCCACCGGGGGCCACCGGCGGCCTCCGCCGCCGATCCGTCGCCCCTCGACATCTCGCGGCGGCTCCGCCAGGCGTTCCTGGTGCCCGAGTCGCGGCTCGTGCTCGACGTGCTGGCCGACATGCGCCGCGACCGCCGGGCCTTCGCCGTCGTCGTGGACGAGTACGGCGGCGTGGCCGGTGTCGTCACGGTGAAGAACCTCCTGGCCGCGTTGGTGGGTGACCTGCGTGACGAGACGGACGTAGCCGAGGAGCCCGAGATCATCCGGGTCGACAGCACCCGGTGGCTGGTCGACGGGGGCATCGCCATCGACGAGCTGCACGACAAGCTCGGGCTGGAACTGCCCGAGGGCGACTACGTCACCTTGGGCGGCTACCTCTTCGACGCCTTCGGCCACATCCCCGAGGAAGGCGAGCGCCTCGAGCAGGCCGGCTGGGAGCTGCGCGTGGCCGAGATGGACCGGCGGCGGGTGGCGAAGGTGGTCGCCGCGCTCCGGCCACCGGCCGTGGAGGTCGGCGGCTGAGCCTTTGCTCGCCCTTTCGCCGCGGCTCAGTTCGGTGGCACCGACCAATGCACGAGGTCCCGGCTGCGCACCACGCCGATCTCGGCATGACCCCAACCCCCGAAATGCGTCAGCTCCGAGCTCCCCGCGTAGGTGAGGTAGTAGTAGCCGTCGGCGGTGTCCTCGCAGAGGAACGCTGAATTGGCGTGCTCGTGCCCCGAGCCGGTGGCGCCGGGACCGTTGTTCCAGGATTCGGCGGGGACGGTCAACTGGCGGCCGTCGCCCCAGTGCAGCCAGCTCGACAGGTCGGCCGGGTCACCCTGGCCACCCTGGCCGCCCTGGCCGCCCTGGCCGCCCTGGAGGGTGAACATCCACGGTTGGTCGAAGCTGTTGGACGTGGCCACCAGACGCCATCGCCCTCTGGCGCGAACGATCTCGTAGTTCTCGATCGTGTCGCCGTAGACAGCGATGCTCGGCTGCCCGAGCACCCGCCACGAGCCCACGAGCGACCCGCTGGGCGACTGGGCCAGCTCGAAATGCTGGGCCTGCGACGTCGTGCCCACCTTGTAGGCGAGCACGATGCCGTGCGTCGTCCATGCCAGGGCGGCGTCGATCAAGCGATCGCCCGGCGCCGGATGCAGGTTCGGGGCCAGGCGCTGCGGGGCCGACCACGTGACCAGGTCGTCCGAGGTGCGGTAGTAGAGCTTCGCCTGGCTGGCGCCGGACTCTCCCGGAGGGGAGTCGTAGGTGGCGACGAACTCACCGTTCGGTGCACGCGTCACATCTGGTGAGGCCATACCCCCGGGTTGGTCGCTCCACGGTGACGGACTGCTCCAGTGGGTCAGGTCCCGGCTGACGGCTGATGCGATGCCCCAGTGCTCCTGGCCTGGCACCGGCGAGTCGTTCGTCACGTAGCTGAAGATCATGTGCCACGTCCCGGCTCTCCACACCAGGGCTTGGTCCTTCACGGCCGCGTCGGGGTACGAAAGGACCGGGTTGTGGAGCTGCGCCCAGGCCACCGCGGGAGCGGCAGCGCGGCCGACGATGCACGCATGGTCGGTGGTCGCGTCCGAGGCCGTTGTCGGCGCGCCACCTCCGGAGGAGCAGCCGGCCAGCAGCGCCGGCGACGAGAGCAGTAGCAGTGCCGACACGCCTCTGGCCACGGTCGCTCTCCGTCGATGCCCCCGCGTCACCGGGACATCCTCGCGCTCGGCGTCCTCGCGCCCGCCGTTCATCCCTGGTCGTGCGCCGTTTCTAGTCCCCGAGGGCGCACAGTACGATTGGGTCGCCGCCGGCTTCGGGCGACGGCATCGGGGTGTAGCGCAGCTTGGTTAGCGCGCCACGTTCGGGACGTGGAGGCCGCCGGTTCAAATCCGGCCACCCCGACTGGGATCGTTCCGCCGACGGGTAGGGGATGCGGGTGTCTGATTCAGGCGAATCCGCCTCACAGTCACAGCCGCCGCCCCGTGAAGGCGGCGTCCGGTACTACCCGTCCATTCCCGTGCCGCCGCCCTCCCAGGGCAAGCGGCGACGCCGGATCGACGCCTGGGCGGTGGTTGTGGCCGTCCTCATCGCCCTGGCCATCGCCTTCATCAGCCTGAGCGACGCCTTCACCTACCTGCACATCGGCAACAACGGATGCCTGATCGTGCACAACGGCTGGCACTTCCACTTCCAGTGCGGGTCGGGCCCCGGGTCACGGATCCCGCACTGATAGCTGTGTGGCGTAACGCTCCGGAGCCTCGGCGAACTCCTCGGCGCATCGATCGGAGCAGAAGCGATACCTCGCCCCGAGATGTCGGCGCGTGACTGGTGGGTCGG
>DATGGF010000428.1:0-3347 GCA_035308625.1 Acidimicrobiales bacterium
GTAGTTGTCGTAGGAATGGTTCTCCATCATCAGGACGACGATGTGGTCGACTTGCGGCAACTGGTCCGTGCCTGAGGCGGTGGTCAAGTCGTCACGCTCGGCGGCTAGTCGCGTGGATTGCTTTCCTACTCGGTGTTGTGCGAGTCGAACCTCGAGTCCGTCGAGCACGTCGGCATTGTGGCAGAGGCAACTGCCGACAACAATGCCTATGGACGTGCAGAAGCAAACCAACTAACGTTGCGCGCAATCCAATGTTGGGGGGCCAGATGACTGACCCAGCTGGTACAAGCGCGCCCAATGACGCGGGAGGGTCCGCGTCTAACGCGGTGAAAAGCAAGGACGACAGCGGTAGTAACGGGGGGACTACCAACAAAGCCGTTAGCAAGGACCCCACTCCAGCTGCCGTCGTCCCTATCGCTCTTGAGGTCGGTTGGACGATGGCCGTCCTCTACGGCCACATCGAGGCGCATCCAAGGCGCAACGACGCATTGCCTTCCGAGAACGAGATGCCCTCGGATCAGCGAATTGCCGTGGAGTTGAAGCGGCTCGAGTGTCTGCTCGACTCGGCCGGCACCTCGTACCCGTCCAGCGAGTCGATGCCGGACGTGGAGTCCCTGAGAAGCGAGATCGAGAAGGACACGACAGAGAGCGGGCGGCGTGTTGCCCTCGGGTCCTTCAATGTGGAACTCAACAAGGCATTCGCCTGTCTCGGTCGCAACGTGCAAGTCGGGTACCAGTTGGGTCGGTCGCTGCGCGATACGGCCAACCCTCCGGCCAAGCCGCCAGAAGCAGCAAGCTCGGATGACGACTCCAAGCAGAACGAGGAGATCGCCGCCCAATTCGCCCGCACGCGGATTGCCACCCTGCAGGCATGGTTCCGCGCCACCGCGCCCGACTTGCCGAAGGACTCAGCCGTCGTGGTCAGCGGCTCCATGGGCAAGTGGGCCGATTTTGTCGAAGTGGCCCTCGGATTGCCCCGTGAGCGGAGAGCCCCGCGCTCGAAGGGTCGTGCCCGGCCGAGGGGGCGTCCCAAAGTCACAGCTGGCCATCTGCGTTCGTACCTCCTTCGTCAGGGTGATGTCTGGATCAATCTGCTGACCGGCACCGAGAGCACGGACGGGCTCCTCAGCCCCGAGGGCTATGTCATGGCGGCCGAGGCGGCGGTGACTCGGGCTGCTCGACTTGTCGGGCGGGTGCTCCGGCACTACTGGGGAGCGATCCTGGCGATCGCTGCCGCCCTGGCGGCCGTGCTGTCGCTGAGCGCCGTGTACCTGCCTAATGGAGCCGGCAGGACGTGGACACAGATCCTCTCGATCCTCGGGTCGTTCGGGATCACGACAAGGGGCGTGGGCTCCACGCTGGGCAAGCTCACGCAGGAAGGAGCCAAGCCCGTTTATGCCATCGAAGAGCAGGAAGTGAAGGCGTGGGCGATCACGTCCTTGCCTCCCGCCACGCTCGGCCCGATCCGCATCGCTCGTCTCCGGCATGCCGGGATCGGAAAGTCGCGCCAACTGGGACGGTCCTGAGCCGCTCGAGATCCAACGACAGGAGGACACATGGCTACCGACGACCTGAAACACCTTGCCCATGCCGGTGATCCCATTCGGGTTGTGCCCCTGCACGATCCCGCCGGCCTGACAACGCTGACAGCGGCGGCGCCGGCCGCGACGCCCCCGAACTTGACCTACCGCGGTGGCCAGATGCTCGAGTCCGTCAAGGTGTTCACCGTGTTCTGGGGCCAGCAATGGAGCTCGGCGCCGCTGGCCAAGCTTCAGGCGGAGATCAACACATTCTTCGACTTCATCCTGACCAGTGAGTTGATGGACCAGCTGGCCGAGTACAACACCGGCCCCTACACAGTGGGGCATGGGACCCGCATCGGTACCGACACGGTCGCGTCGCCGGCACCCCGCCATGTGGCCAGCGAGGGCGCGATTCAGCACCTGCTGCGCCAGGAGATCACCGTCAACGCCAAGTGGCCGAAGCCTGACGCCAACACGCTCTACTTCGTCTACCTGCCCCCGGGGACGATCGCCATCCAGGGTGGATCACGATCGTGTCAAGCGTTCTGCGGGTACCACAACAGCCTGAACGGGATGAATTACGCCACCATGCCCTTCCCCGGATGCGCCGGTTGCACCGGGGGCCTGAGCGAATTGGACGCCCTAACATCGACCAGCTCCCACGAGCTGTGTGAGGCGATCACCGACACCGTTCCCGGTCAGGGCTGGTACGACGACTCGAACGGTGAGATCGGCGATATCTGTGCCTGGAAGACCAAGAAGCTCGGTCAGTACATGGTCCAGTTGGAGTGGTCGGACAAGGCCGGTTCCTGTATCTGATCGCCAGGTGCGGTGAGCAGGGGCGAGGTGGAGCTGGTCAGTCGCCTGTTGACTCCATCGCCACCGTGGCGCTTTGGTTGGGGCCGGCCTCCTGAGCGTGGCTGACCCACGTCGCATACATCTCGGCGTAGCGGCCCCCCCGGGCCACGAGCTCGCTGTGTGAGCCGACCTCGACGATGCGTCCCTCGTCGACGACGACGATGCGATCCGCCTTCATGGCCGTGGAGAGACGGTGCGCGATGAGGACGGCTGTGCGCGCTTCGAGCAACACGTCGAGGGCGGCTTCGACGCGGGTCTCCGACTGCAGATCCAGATTGGAGGTCGCCTCGTCGAGCACGAGCACGCGCGGACGAGCGAGAAAGGCGCGCCCGAGAGCTACGAGCTGACGCTCGCCCGACGACAGGGACTGTCCTCGTTCATGGACAACGGTGTCGACCCCGTTGGGAAGCTGGGCCACGAGCTCCTGGAGACCCACCGCCCGCACGGCCTCGTCGACCTCCTCGTCGGTCGCTTCGGGCCGGGCGAAGGCGAGATTGTCCCTGATAGTGCCGGCGAACAGAAATGGTTCCTGAGGCACCACGCCGAGTTGGTGCCGCAAAGAGGCGAGCGAGACGGTCCGGATGTCGTGGCCGTCGATGCTGACGCTGCCCTCGGTGGGGTCGTAGAAGCGGGTGATCAGTTTGGCCATGGTCGACTTGCCGGCCCCAGTGGGGCCGACGAACGCGACCGTCTCGCCCGGCGCAATGCGCAGGTCGGCCTCTCGGATCACGGGCACGCCCGGCTCGTACTCGAAACTCACACCTTGGAAGACGATCTCACCGTCTATGGGTGGGAGGTCCGAGGCGTCGGGTGCTTCCGGCACCGACGTGTCCGTCTCCAGCAGTGCTCTCAGCTTGTAGACCGAAGCTTGGCTCTGCTGGAACTGACTGTATTGCTGAACCAACAGCTGGATCGGGGCGAAGAAACGGTTCAAGTACAAGAAGAACGCCACCAAGCCGCCGATGC
>DATGGF010000429.1:0-10354 GCA_035308625.1 Acidimicrobiales bacterium
CCTGACCTTCCTGTGGCGGGCCGTGACCCACATGGGTTGGCGCCGGACGATCGTCTACGCGCTATTGGCCGTGGGCGTGGGGGCGCTGGCCGAGAACGGGTCCGTCCACTTCGGCGTGCCCTACACCGGGTACCAGTTCAACCATGCCCTGCGGGGCAACGAGGTCTTCATCGGCGACGTGCCTCTGATGGTGCCCCTGTCGTACACCTTCATGGGCTACTTCGCCTTTGCCGCCGGGCGCATGCTGGCCAGTGGGCCATGGCGGACGCGGGGGCGGCGACTGTGGCACGAGTATCTCCTCGGGCTGGTCCTCGCCGTGTGGGCGCTGTGGATCATGGACCCTGTCGCCCGGCTCGGACCCCGCTGGTTCCTGGGTCCCGTCTTCAAGTACCACGGCCCCGGCTTCTGGTTCGGACTTCCTCTGGGCAGCCAGGCCGGCTTCACCCTCACCGCGGCGGTGTTGCTCGGCATCCTCACCTACATGATGCGGGGCGAGCCCGATCGCGTCGTGCCACGCGTCGCCGACCATCCCCATCTCGTGGCACTGGTCACGTACAACGCGCAGCTGCTGTGGCTGGCCATCGTGGCGGTCGTCCTCGGAGCAGACGAGATCGGTGGGTCGTTGCTGCTCATGTGGGTCCCGGCCGCTTCCATCACCGCCGTGGCGTGGAGCAACCTCCGGGCCCGGGTCGCCGCCGGCGCGGACGCTGGTTCAGCCGACGATCGCACCGGCCTACCGGGGGCCGCCGCCTGACGCACGAAGCGCGCCGTGCCCATCACCGGCGGCACCCCGCGCGCCTTCACAGGTTCCTAACAGTTCCGCCACATTCCCCGCATCTCGGGGGTCGATAGTCCGTCTCAAGGATCATCGAGCAGCCCCCGATAGGAAACGAGATGCGAGCAACCTCGACACTGCGGCCCCGCAGTCATCAGGGGAACCGGAGGCATCCGCGCCATCGCTGGCCGGTAGCCGCATTGGCCGCCACCATGGCCATCGCCCTGGGGGCATGCGGTTCCTCTTCCGGCCCTTCGGCGTCCCACCACGCCAGCACCGCTGGCGGGGTCAGCCCGACGACGACATCCGCTCCTTCGGCAACCGTGGCGTCGACGACTCCGGCCTCCGACCCCCTGTCCGATCAGTCGCTGAGCTCGATCGACGCCGAGCTCAACCAGCTCGACCAGAGCCTGGCCCAAGCCGACACCGACGCCAGTTCGAGTCAGGGAGATTCGTGATGACGACATTCGACCGGAAATTCCGACTGGCCGCTGGTGGCGCTGCACTCACGGTGGGACTGATGGCGGCCGCGGCCCTGGCCGGACCGAGCCTGGCTTCGGCGGCGACCACGACGACGCTGGCTTCTGCCGGTGGGTCGGCGGGAACCGGGGGAACGACCAACGTCTCCGCGCCGTGGTGCACCGCGTCAACGTTTCCCGAGGTCCAGAAGGTGGTCGAGGGCGACCTGTCCGACCGGGTGAGCCGACTGGGCCTGTTGGTGAGCCGCGTCAACGCCGCTTCGTCGCTGAGCTCGTCCGACAAGGCGGCATTGCTGGCCGATCTCACCCAGACCGAACAGCCCGGAATCGAAGCGCTGGTGGCCAAGGTGCCTACGGACACGACCTGCGCCGAGGTCCGTCAGGACGCGCACTCCATGGTCTGGAACTACCGGGTCTATCTCGTGATGTCGCCCCAGGTCGACCTGGTGATCGCTACGGACGCCGCTCTTGCCATCGACGCTCGGCTGGACGCGGTGGAGGGGGCCATCTCGAACCTCATCGCCGACGCGCAGCAGCACGGGCATGACGTGTCGGGTGCGCAGCAGGCCTTGAGCGACTACGAGCAGCAAGTCTCGGCCGTGCAGAGCGTACTGGCGGGGCAGTCGGCGACTGTGCTCGGAGTGACCCCGGCGGGCTACCCGGGGAACGCCCCCACGTTGCACCAGGCTCGGTCGAACCTCCAGACGGCCCGAAGCGATTTCCGCAAGGCCCGCTCCGACCTCGCCACCATCCGCTCCGACCTTTCCTGAGGCGGTCCCTCACACCCGGGCCATGTTGGCAAAGCGGGTGTGGTGGTCCATGAAGGCGAGCTGGGTGACGCCGGTGGGCCCGTTGCGGTGCTTGGCGATGATGATCTCCGCCGTACCGCGGTCGGTCGAATCCGGGTTGTAGATCTCGTCGCGGTAGATGAACATCACGACGTCGGCGTCCTGCTCGATGCTGCCGCTCTCACGTAGGTCGGCCAATACCGGACGCTTGTCCTGACGCATCTCGAGGTTTCTCGACAGCTGCGACAGCGCGACCACGGGGATTTCGAGCTCGCGGGCCAAAACCTTGAGGCCCCGGCTGATCTCGGACACTTCGACCTGGCGGTTCTCGGCCCGGCTCTTGGCGTGGCCGCTCATGAGCTGGAGGTAGTCGACGACCACCAGGCCGAGGCCTTGGCGTGCCTTGAGCCGACGCGCCTTGGCCCGGATGTCCATGACCGTGATGTTCGGGTTGTCGTCGATGTAGATGGGGGCATCGCCCAGCCGGCCGATGGCGTCGGAGATCTTGGGCCAGTCCGACTCGAGCAGCCGCCCGTTGCGCATCCGGGTGGCGTCGACGCGCGCCTCGGAGCACAGCAGGCGCTGCGTGAGCTCCAGGTGACTCATTTCGAGCGAGAAGAGCAGTACCGGCGTCCGGGCGTGCACGGCGGCGTGGGAGACGATGCCGAGCGCGAAGCTCGTGTTGTGGGTCGGGATCATCGACCGGCCGGCCAAGAACAAGTGGGAGGTCGAGCTGACAGCGATGCAGCGGGTGGGAACGCTCTCCACCGGCTCCACGGCCACGATGGCCCGCCGGGTGTGGCGGCCGTTGCGCCGGGTGCTCGCCTGAGCGTTCAGGCGATCGGCCTTATGGGGCAGCCGGAAGACGGGGTCGAGCGGCGTCCACCGGCACCGCCAGGTCTCGGACTGGCGGCCGTCGGCCAGCCGAACCGTCCGCCGGCGGATGGCACACGGCTTGTGCCCCAGCGAGCACGCCAGCTCACGCACATGCTCGAGGAGATCACGATCGGCCAGACAGATCTCGACGGTGCCGTTGGCGTTGGTCACGCAGCCGTGGGTGTCCATGACACCTTGAAGGATCGCCAGTCGCTGTTTGGGCGACGAGCGCAGGTAGTCCTCGGGGAGTGGCTGGCCGTCACCGAGCCCGCGACCGAGCACGTACGGATCGACGGGAAGCTCCACCTCCCGCGTGTCGAGCGCGCCGGCCAGGGCGACGTACCAGTTGGGGCGGTCGTCTCCCGGGGTGCGGATTCCCTCGGCCAGGATCTGCTCGGTGGTGACCACCCGGGGAAGGCACCAACGATCCGACTGATCGCGTGACAGGCCGGGATGGTCCGGGAGCCCCCGGGCCAGCCGTTCGGCGCGCGAGCGGTGGGACTTCCAAGCGGGCAGGTCGTAGGCCATCCACCGGTGCTCGCCATCGGCCACGATCTCCGACCCGTCGTCGAAGCACACCCGGTAGCACGGCCGGTCCCGGAACACCGGGGAGACGTAGTCCACCCGGCACGGCACACCGCGCTCGTCGAAGACCACGTCCCCGACCGCCAGCTCGCCCATGTCGGTCCATCCGCCTGGGGTGGGGATGGGCGTGTCCAGGGCCAGGGCCTTGCCCATGGCGGGCCGGGCTCCCACCACCACCAGGTTCGAGCGCTGCAGGCCGGCCAGGCGCTCGTCCAGGTCGGTGTAGCCGGTGGGGACGCCGGTGATCGTCTCGCCCCGGGCGTAGAGGTTCTCCAGGTGGTCGAGGCTGGCCGACAACAGGTCCCGCAACGACGACATCGTGTCGACCACGCGGCGCTGGGCCACTTCGAAGACCATGCTCTCGGCCCGGTCGATGACCTCGGTCACGTCCTCGGGGACGCTGTAGCCAAGCTCGGCGATCTCGCCCGCCACCGACACCATCCGCCGCAGGAGCGCGTGCTCCTCGACGATACGGGCGTAGTGCGCGGCATTGGCGGTGGACGGGGTGTTGACCTGCAGCGAGATGAGGACGGAGGGATCGCCCACCGCCTCGAGCACTCCTCCCCGGCGCAACTCGTCGGCCACCGTCACTGGGTCGGCCGGCTCGCCCCGCGTGTAGAGGGCGGTCACCGCGGCGAAGATGTGCGCGTGCGCCGGCTTGTAGAAGTCGTCGGCCACACACGACTCCACCGCGGCGGCGATGGCGTCGCGCGACAGGAGCATGGCCCCGAGCAGGGACTCCTCGGCGTCGAGATCGTGCGGGGGGATCCGTCCGCCCGCCGGGGTGAGCCGGCGGACGCGTGAGCTCTCGACAGCCTGCGTCATGGTGCGCTCACTGTCGCTGACGCGGCCTCCGGATAACGAGTACGCGAACCTGCGAATTCCGCGGGGAGAAGGTTGTGGACGAGCCGTGGATCCGTGCCTGGGCAGTGGGGATAAGCCCGTGTACAGGGACCCGACCGGCGCCGACGTCGCATGGACCGAGCGTGACAGGCCGGTGTGACACCGGCGTCACGCTCCCGGGGGCGGCGGCGAGCCAGCTGGCCCAGGGCGGGCCACCTACCTCAGCCGGCGGCCACGACCTCCACGGTCAGCTCACCCTGCACGCCCTCGAAGAGGTGGACGGGCACGACATGGACGCCGAGAGCCTTGATCGGCTCCTCGAGCTCGATGCGCCGGCGGTCGACCACCGCGCCGAGCTGTTGCTCCACCGCGTCGGCCAGGTCCTGGGTGGTCACCGATCCGAAGAGCCGGCCTTCGGCGCCGGCTCGGGCGGTGACCGCAAGCGGCTTGGAGGCCAGGCGGGCCGCCAGGGCCTCGGCCGCCTCCCGGTCCTTGGCATCGCGCAGATCCCGGGACCGGCGCATGGCGGCGGCCTGGTCGACGATGCCGTCGGTGGCCTTCAAGGCGCGGCCCGTAGGGAAGAGGTAGTTCCGGGCGAACCCCCCCGTCACCTGGACGATGTCGCCGCGCCGGCCCACGCCCTGGACGTCGTCACGCAGCAGGACCCGCATCAGACGCTCTCCTCGACGGGCTCGTCCGCGCCTCCGGAAGACGCAGTCGCCTCGGCGCCATTGGCAACGGCAGCGTCGAGGTCGGCGGCGACGGCCGGTGCACCGCCCTCGCCACCGGGTCCAGCGGCAGCCTGCTCGTCACGAGGCGGCCGTGGACCACGCTCGCCACGATCCCCTCGGTCGCCGCGATCTCCTCGATCCCCTCGGTCGCCGCGATCTCCGCGGCCGCGGCCGCGGCCGCCGCCGCGCTCGGTCACCGTGCGCTGGGTGTAGGGGAGCAGGACCAGCTCGCGGGCGGTGCGGATGGCCAGGGCGATCGCTCGCTGATGCTGCGAGCAGTTCCCCGTGACCCGGCGGGCCCGGATCTTGCCGCGGTCGCTCATGTACTTCCGCAGCATGTTGACGTCCTTGTAATCCACCCAGTCGGACTTGTCCCGGCAGAGGGCACACGGCTTCTTCTTGATCCGGCGGGTAGCGTCCTTCGGGCCCCGCCGGCTGCTGGTGTTGCGTTCGCCACCGCCGCGGGCCATCAGAACGGCTCCTCGTCGAACCCGTAACCACCCGACTGCGGGGCCGAGCGACCCCCGGCCGCGGCCGGTTGACGCGCCGGTGCACCCTCACCCGGGCCGCGGCGCTCGTTCTTGGTCACTTGGGCCGTGGCCCAGCGCAGGCTCGGGCCGATCTCGTCGGCGATGACCTCGATCTTCGAACGCTTCTCGCCTTCGGCCGTCTCCCACGAACGCTGCTCGAGACGCCCGGTGACGAGGACACGCGATCCCCGGGTCAGGCTCTCCGAGGCGTTCTCGGCCATCTCGCGCCAACACACGACATCGAAGAAGGACGTCGCCTCTTCCCATTCCTGGGTCTGGCGGTTCTGCCAGCGGCGGTTGACGGCGAGGCCGAAGGTGGCCGTCGCCTGGCCGGTGGGCGTAAAGCGCAGCTCGGGATCGCGGGTGATGTTCCCGACCAAGGTGACGCTGTTCCCGTTGGACATGACGCTCCTCCCCTTCCGGTCAGCCGGCCTCGGCCGCGGGGGCCGGAGTCGTCGCCGTGCGCTTACGGCCGGCCACCTTCTCGGGCAGCCGGATGATCTTGTGACGCATCACCTCGTCGGAGAGCGTCAGATGGCGCTCGAGCTCGGCCGTGGCCGGCGGCTCGGCGCTGTACTCGACGAGGACGTAATAGCCCTCGCGCTTCTTACGCACCTCGTAGGCGAGGGTGCGCTTGCCCCAGCGATCGACGGTCCCGGGGGCGCCCCCGTTTGCCCGCACCAACTCGAGACCCCGGTCGAGCACCGCGGTAACCGCGGTCTCTTCCGCATCGGGGTCGAACACGATCATTGCCTCGTATGGCCGCACGCGCGGCTCACCTCCCTCCGGACCCGGCGCCACCGGCGCTCGGGGCCCCGGTTCCAATGACCGGAGCAGGGCGACCTCGGCGACACCAGGAAGAACCCGGCTCCCTCGGTCATGCGCCGGTCTCGGACCGGCACGGGACGTCATGGTAGTCGACGGGTGCGCGGCGCCCTCCGGGGCTGTGGCGCCCACCCGAAGCCCGAGCCAATGCCGGCGGAGGCAGGTGCCAGCCGCCAGACGGAGTACGTCAGCCGCCGGACGAAGGCACGTGACCGGACGAGGGAAGGTGATAGGTCTCCGCGTCCGAGGGGAAGGCCCCGGAGCGGACGTCAGCCGCCCAGGCGGCCACGGCCTCGGTCGCTTCGGCGGCCAGATCGGCGTAGCGGCGCACGAACTTGGGGGCCCGGCCCTGGCTGAGGCCGAGCAAGTCATGGAAGACAAGTACCTGGCCGTCGCAGGACGAGCCCGCGCCGATCCCGATGGTGGGGATGTCGACGGTGTCGGTCACCCGGGCGGCGACCACGTCGGGAACCCCTTCGAGCACCAGCGAGAAGCAGCCCGACGCCTCGAGCGCCTTGGCGTCGAGGAGCAGGGTCTCGGCCGCGGCCGCCTCCTTGGCCTGGACCTTGTAGCCACCCATGGCGTGGATGGACTGCGGGGTGAGCCCGAGATGACCCATCACCGGGATCTCGGCGTTGACCAGGGCTTCGATGACCGCCAGGCGCTGGCGCCCGCCCTCGAGCTTCACCGCCTGGGCCCCGGCCCGGATCAAGGTGGCCGCGTTGCGGACGCTGTCCTCCACAGTGACGTGGTAGCTCATCCAGGGCATGTCGCCGATGATCAGCGCGTTGGGTGAGGTCCGGGCGACTGCCCCCACGTGGTGGGCCATGACCGCGATGTCCACCTGAAGCGTGTCGGGGTGGCCCAGGACGACCTGGGCCAGGGTGTCGCCCACGAGGATCATGTCCACGCCGGCGGCATCGGCGATTCGGGCCCCGGGTGCGTCGTAGGCGGTGAGCACGACGATGGGCCGGTCGCCGCGGCTGCGCTTGCGCGCCCGGATGGACGGGACGGTGACGCTCTCTGGCATCTGACCTCCTTGGCCGTCCAGCGCGCAGGGCTGCCGGCGGCGACGGGAGCGGTGTTCGAACTCCCAGTGTACCGTCGCCGGGGTGGCAGGAACAGGGGCGGGAAGCGCGCCCAGGCCGATGGTGTGCGAGAGCTGCGGCGCCTCGGATCCCGACCTTGTGCGGGTCCACCGCATCTACCTGGAGACCGACGGTGAGAGCCGGGTCGTCGGCCAGCGGGTGCTGGAGGACGTCGAGTGGTGGTGCCTGCCGTGCCGCACCCACTACCCCCACCAGGAGCTTCCGGGAGACTGAGTGCCGGGCGCCTGACGGCCCGGAGCCCGGGGACTGACCGCCCGGAGCCGGGCGACTGACCGCCCCGGAGCCCGGGCGACTGACCGCCCGGCGGCCGCCCGACGCCGACCCGGGTGGTTTCCCCGGGTGAATTCTCCGTGGAATCAGGCTGTACGGCCGGGAGGCCGGGCCTCATCCTCAGTTTCCAGGGCGGGTGCTTGCTCACGCGAGCGAGCGGCGACCGCGCCCGGCGCCGACGGGAGCCCTGGACGGAGGAAGCGCGATGGCAGACGGCGGATCGAGACGACGCGGCAGGCGACTACCGGTCTTGTCGCGACGGGAGTTCCTGAAGGCCGGGGCGGCGGCCGGGGTGGCCGGCGCGGCGGCCGGGTCGCTGAGCGCCTCGCACGGCCGGCTGATCGAGAACGCCCTGGCCGTGAGCTCGGGTGGATCCCTGCACGACGTCCATCACATCGTGATCCTCATGCAGGAGAACCGCTCGTTCGACCACTACTTCGGCACCATGCCCGGGGTGCGGGGCTACAACGACACCCGCGCCTACCGGTCGTTCGCCGGTGGCCCGCGCACCGACCCGCGCTCGGTCTTCGCGCAGACCATGGAGGGCACGGCGATCGGCGGAGCCGGCGTGGCCTACCAACTGTCCGACGGTTCGACCTCGCTGTCGCCCTTCGAGCTGGTCAGCAACCCGCCCACCGTGGCCGGGCAGACGACCAACGACATCACGCATGACTGGGGCCCGCAGCATGGCGCATGGAACAACGGGGCCATGAACCGGTGGGCGGTGGAGCACCTGGCCAACGACCCGACGGCCAAATGGCAGTTCGACTCGGTGTCGGGCGCGCCCGTGCCGGCCACCTCGAACTGGCCGACCGGTATCACCACCATGGGCTACTACCGCAGCCGCGACTGTCTCGCCTTCTACCGGGCCCTGGCCGACGCCTTCACCATCTGCGACGGGTACCACTGCTCGGTGCTCGGGCCCACGGATCCCAACCGGCTCATGTCGGTGTCGGGGAGCCTGGGCGCCCACTCGCTCGACAGCGGCGGCGTCGTCCTCACCACGTACGTGTCCAACCGCGGCGACATGTACGGGACGCTCGACTGGCCGACCATGCCCGAGCTCCTGCGGGCCAACGAAATCTCGTGGAAGGTGTACCAGGACCCCACGTCGAACGTCCTGTTCAACGTCCTGCCCTACTTCAAGAACTACCTCAAGCCCTCCACTCCCGATCAGGTGCAAACGGCCGCCGACGCGCTCGGCCCCGTCTACCCGGCCGAGTTCCAGGCCGACGTGGCCGCCGGGACGCTGCCGATGGTCTCGTGGATCCACCCACCGGCGCCGTCGTGCGAACACCCGGCCACTCCGCCGGAGTACGGCGAGTACCTGGTGTCGCAGATCCTCCAGACGCTCGTCTCCAATCCCGACGTGTGGCAGCACACCGTGTTCCTGGTCGTCTACGACGAGAACGGCGGCTTCTTCGACCACGTGTCCCCGCCCACCCCGGGGCCGACGGCCACCGTGGACAACGGCCTCGCCCTGTCGGGGGCCCGCTACGACGGCGAGTACGTCGACCCCGCCCACACCACCAACGCCGCCGGCAGCCCGCCGTCGGACTGGGCGCACGTGCTCGGGCCGGTGGGCCTCGGGTTCCGCACGCCCGCGTTGGTGGTCTCTCCGTTCAGCGCCGGTGGCTGGGTGAACTCGGACACCTTCGACCACGTGTCGGTGCTCAAGCTCATCGAGTCGGTGTTCCTCGCGCCGGGCACGATCATGGGGCCGGGAGGACTGCACGTGTCCCCCTGGCGCTACGGCACGGTGGGCGACATGACCTCGGCGTTGCCCACCCTCGGCAACGCTCAGCCCCTGGTGGGGCCGTTGCCGCCGACGTCGTTGCTGTTCCCCGACACGGCCGAGGAGCAGCTCCTCAACGCCCTGGCCGGCACGTCCGACGACGCCCAGGGGTACCCGCCCCCGCCGTCCAACTCGACCGACTACCTCACGCCGGACTCGGCGTCGGTCCCGACGCGCCGGCCGACTCCGGGCTGATCTCTCCAGTTGGCGGCGCCGGATCGGGCGCGTCAGCCCGCTGGGCGCCGGGGGCTGCGGTGCCGCGCAGCTCGGTGATGCTGGGCACAGCCAGGACGACGGCCGTGCTGGCCACCATCCAGGCGGCGGCCAGCCACAGGGTGCCCGTGATCCCGAGGGCGCGCGCCGTCGTACCCACGATGACGTAGCCCACCGGTAGGAAGGCGAACGACCCGAACCAGTCGTACGCGCTGGCCCGGCTGAGCACCTCGGGCGGGAGCTCGCGCTGCATGGTGGTGTCCCACAGAGGCCCGAACGTGCCGAAGCTCGCCCCCGAGAAGAAGGCGCAGACACCGACTACCACCGCCGGGGCGCGCATGGCCAGCGACCCGAGCACGAGACCCCAGGCGAACAACACCGCTTCGGCCACGAGCAACGGACGGCGAGGTTGGACCCGCAACATGAGCAGGCCGGCCAAGACCGACCCCGCGCCCTGTGCGGCCAGGATGCCGCCCCAGGCCACCGCGCCCCCCAGTGACTGTTTGGCCACCACGGCGCCGAGCACGAAGAAGGG
>DATGGF010000430.1:0-2232 GCA_035308625.1 Acidimicrobiales bacterium
CGGTGGTGGCCGTGGTGTCCAACCCGGCCAGTGACCTGCTCGAGCTCGACGGCGGCGGGTTGGTGCCGGTGCGTTTCGTGGTCGGGCACAGGCCGGGCCGGGTCGAGGTCGACGTCCCGGCCGGGCTGGGCGAGTGAACCCGCCGGCCGCGCCCGTCGGCCCGCGCCCCCCGGGTCCGTCGGGCCCGCGCCTGCGGGTCGACGTGTTCACGATCTTTCCTCCACTGGTGGAGAACTACTGCGCCGGGTCGCTGCTCGGCCGGGCCCGGCATCTCGGCTTGCTCGACCTGCGCATCCACGACCTGCGCTCGGCCGCCACCGACCCCCGCCGCTCGGTCGACGACACCCCCTTCGGCGGTGGCGCCGGCATGGTGCTCGCCCCCGGCCCGATCTTCGGCGCGGTGGAGCTGGCGTCGCCGCCGCGGCCGCTGTTGCTGCTCGCCCCCGGCGGCCGTCGGCTCGAGCAACCGGTGGTGGAGGAGCTCGTGGCCACCGGCTCTTCCCCATCGGGTGGGTTCTCGCTGTTGTGCGGACGCTACGAGGGTGTCGACCAAAGGGTGAGCGACCATCTCGTCGACGGTGAGCTCTCCATCGGCGACTACGTGCTGGCCGGGGGAGAGGCGGCCGCCATCGTGGTGGTCGAAGCCGTGACCCGGCTGCTTCCCGGCGTCATGGGCAACGCCGACTCGGCCGCCGAGGAGAGTTTCGGGGCTGGGCTGCTCGAGTACCCGCAGTACACCCGTCCCGCCGAGTTCCGGGGCTGGGAGGTTCCCGAGGTCCTGCGCACCGGCGACCACGGCGCCATCGCCCGGTGGCGCCGGGCCATGGCCCTTCGACGCACCCAGGACCGTCGCCCCGACCTGCTCGCTTCCCGGGGTGGCCTGAGCGAGGAGGAGCGGCACCTCGTCGACGACCTCGCCGACGACCTCGCCGATGGCCGCACCGACGGCGGCCCCGATGGCCGCACCGACGGCGGCCCCGCCGACGACCCCGCCGACGGGGACCGAGTATCCTGACCTCTTCCGGGGCTCGGTCGGGCCTGCCGGGCCCCCCGGGTGCTTCCCGGGGCCCAGCCTCGGGCCTGTCACAGCGATCTTCCGAGGACGCGCGCCATGAACCCCACCGACATCGTCGACCGCGAGAGCCTGCGGGACGACGTCCCCGACTTCCGTCCCGGGGACACGCTCAAAGTCCACGTCCGAGTGGTGGAGGGCAACCGCGAGCGGGTGCAGGTCTTCCAGGGCCCGGTCATCCGGCGCCAGGGAACGGGCGCCCGAGAGACCTTCACCGTCCGCAAGGTGAGCTTCGGTGTCGGCGTGGAGCGCACCTTCCCGGTGCACTCGCCCATCCTGGCCAAGGTGGAAGTCCTGACCAAGGGCGACGTCCGCCGGGCGAAGCTGTACTACCTGCGGGGACGGGTAGGGAAGGCGGCCAAGATCAAAGAGCAGCGCGCCGCTCGGTCCTGAAGGCGCGACGCCTGAGCCGGTGGCGCCGCAGCCGCCGTGCCATGGCGTGAGGTGGGCACAGGGAAGATGAGCGAAGAGGATCTCGAACGCTACGAGGCCGAGATCGAGTTGGCCCTCGTCCAGGAGTACCGGACCGTCCTCCCGCTCTTCCGGTACGTGGTCGAGACCGAGCGCCGCTTCTACCTGGCCAACGACGTGAAGGTGTCGGTGCGGGACAACTCCACCCCGACGTGCGTGGAGCTGGAGCTCGAGGACGCCTGGGTGTGGGACATGTACCGGCCCGCCCGCTTCGTGCCCCACGTGCACGTGCTCACCTTCCGCGACGTGAACGTCGAGCGGCTGCCCGAGCTCGACACCTGAGCGCGTGCCCGACCGGCGCCGTCGCCTGGGGGACAAGGGCGAAGCCGCCGTGGCCGAGTGGTACACGGCCCGCGGCTACGAGGTGGTCGCCCGCAATTGGCGCTGCGCCGACGGCGAGCTCGACCTGGTGCTGTCGGGGCGCAGCTCGGCACACCCGGACCGGGGCGTCGTCGTCTTCTGCGAGGTGAAGACCAGGAGCGGAAGCGCCTTCGGCGCGCCCTTGGAGGCGGTGACGCCGGCCAAGCAGCGACGCCTCCGTCGCCTGGCCGGACGCTGGCTGGCCGAGGCCAAGCCACCGGGTCTGTCGGCCGAGCACGTGCGGGTGGATGTGGCCGCCGTGCGCCCCGGCCCCGGCGGCTTCGTCATCGATGTGGTGGAGGACGCCTGCTGAGGGCCCTGAGTAGGGT
>DATGGF010000431.1:0-2770 GCA_035308625.1 Acidimicrobiales bacterium
GGAACGGGTGGTCGAGAAGGCCGACATCTTCGTGACCGCCACCGGCAATAAGGACGTCATCACGGCGGGGCACATGCAGATGATGAAGCACAACGCCGTGGTGGCCAACATCGGGCACTTCGACAACGAGATCGACATCGCCGGACTGGCCCGCATGTCGGACCTCCGCCGCATCGAGATCAAGCCCCAGGTGGACGAGTGGGTCTTCCCCGACGGCCACTCGGTCATCGTCCTGGCCGAGGGCCGGCTGGTGAACCTGGGCTGCGCCACGGGCCATCCGAGTTTCGTCATGTCGACCAGCTTCACGAACCAGGTGTTGGCCCAGGTCGAGCTGTTCACCCGGACGGCCGGCTATCCCCTCGGGGTCCACCGCCTGCCGCGCGAGCTCGACGAGAAGGTGGCTCGCCTGCACCTCGACAAGCTCGGCGTCGCCCTCACCACGCTGACCTCGGAGCAGGCCGACTACATCGGCGTTTCCCAACAGGGTCCCTTCAAGAGCGACGGCTACCGGTACTGAGCTCCGCCGCTGGGCCCTTTGCCCCCTGGGCATAGCTGCGCCGAGGGCGTACGATCGTGAGGTGGACCGTGTCCGGGTCTGTGGTTGCAAGTCGATGCCAGCCGCAGGCGAAACGACCCACGTAAGGCAACTTGTGGTTGCCGAGCATGGTGCGGCTTAGAAGTAAGCCCTGCCCGTCGGCGCGCCGGCTGTCGGCGCCCGGGGGAGAAGGAGCCAAGCGCGCTCCGATCGATGCCGTCGGGCCCGTGGCACTGCCCGGGTCGCCGGCAAGGGGACGCCACCTCCTCAGCAGGCGAGTGTGGGGACAAAGACCAGGTCAGCCGGACACGGTCCACGCACATCGCGACATTCCGAACGGGGAGGCTCGCTTCCCGACGGCGTGAAGGAGGTGCTGCGGTGGAGGTTGACGTGCACGGTGGCAAGGAGACGGTGCCTGACGGCGTACGCCGCCAAGCCCGGTCGAAGGTGGCGAAGCTCGAACGCCTGGCTCCCGTCCTCGAACGAGCAGAAGTCCGCCTGACCGAGGAACCCGAAGCGCCGACCGCGCGGCGGCATGTGTGCGAGGTCACCGTCGAGGGGCACGGCCATGTGCTGCGCGCCCGCGCCCGAGCGCGCGAGATCTCCGTGGCCGTCGACCTGGTGGTGGCCAAGCTGGAGCACCAAGCCGAACGCCTCAAGGGCAAGCTCGTCGGCCGGTCGCACCCGCGTCGTTCGAAAGTCCTGTCCAGGGCCTGATGCAGGGCCTGTCCAGGGCCTGATCCCGGCGCTGGCCGGGCCCGTCCCCCGAAGGTCGGGCAGTAGAGTGGCCCCCTCATGAGCGTTTTCGCGAGCGTCCTGCGCGCCGGCGAGGGCAGGAAGGTCCGCCGGCTGGCAGAGCTGGTTCCCCTGGTGAACGAGCTCGAGCCGGACATGGAGGCGCTCTCCGACGAGGAGCTGGCCCACCAGACCGTGCTCTTCCGGGAGCGCTTGGACAACGGTGAGGCCCTCGACGACCTCCTCATCGAGGCGTTCGCCACCGTCCGCGAGGCGGCCTGGCGGGTGCTCGGGCAGCGGCACTTCGACGTCCAGCTCATGGGCGGCATGGCCTTGCACTTCGGCTGGATCGCCGAGATGAAGACAGGTGAGGGCAAGACCCTCGTGTCCACGCTGCCGGTGTACCTGAACGCGCTGGGGAGCCGCGGGGTCCACATCGTCACGGTGAACGACTACCTGGCCCGCCGCGACTCGGAATGGATGGGCCAGGTCCACCGCTTCCTCGGCTTGACGGTCGGGCGGGTGAGCCCCGACCTGCCCGACTTCGCCGACAAGCGCGACGCCTACGCGGCCGACCTGACCTACGGAACCAACACCGAGTTCGGGTTCGATTACCTGCGTGACAACATGGCCCGGGCCCGCGACGCCATGGTGCAGCGAGGCCACGTGTTCGCCATCGTGGACGAGGTCGACTCGATCCTCATCGACGAGGCCCGGACCCCGCTCATCATCTCGGGCCCGTCCAGCGAGTCGGCCAAGCTCTACTACCAGTTCGCCGGGATCGCCCGCACGCTGACCGCCGAGACCGACTACGAGGTGGACGAGGAGAAGCGGGTCGTCGTGCCCACCGAAGAGGGCATCGCCAAGGTCGAGCAGCAGCTCGGGGTGGAGAACCTCTACGACCTGGTCTCGACCAACTACGTCCACCAGCTCACCCAGGCGCTGCGGGCCAAGGAGCTCTACCACCGGGACAAGGACTACCTCGTCGACGGCGGCGAGGTGAAGATCGTGGACGAGTTCACCGGCCGCACCCTCGAAGGGCGGCGCTGGTCCGACGGGCTGCACCAGGCCGTCGAGGCCAAGGAGCGGGTGCGCATCCGCGAGGAAAACCACACCTGGGCCACCGTCACCCTGCAGAACTACTTCCGGCTCTACGAGAAGATCTCGGGGATGACGGGCACGGCTGAGACCGAAGCCTCGGAATTCGCCAACACCTACAACATGCCCGTGGTGCCCATCCCCACCAACGTGCCCATGGTGCGCGAGGACCGCGCCGACCTCATCTACAAGTCGGAGGACGCCAAGTTCGCCGCCGTGGTCGAGGACCTCGTCGAGCGCTACGAGACGGGGCAACCGGTGCTGGTGGGCACCGCTTCGGTGGCCAAGTCCGAGCACCTTTCGCGCCTGCTCGAGCGACGGGGGATCCCGCACGAGGTGCTGAACGCCAAGCAGCACGCCCGAGAGGCAGAGATCGTGGCCCAGGCCGGCCGGCTGCATGCG
>DATGGF010000432.1:0-2555 GCA_035308625.1 Acidimicrobiales bacterium
TCGCCTTCAACCTTCCACGCCCTCATTCGTTGGTCGCTAATCTCTTCGAGATCAACGTACGTCACCGACAGTTTCCTGGTCGAACGAGAGCGAAACAGCGTCTTTATCGCATCCCAGGACGCTGAACTGGCGATACCCAGAACGTAGCCAACGAGGAGAGCGAGTTCCGCGCTCTTCTTCATCTCGAACGTCCGCTGCTCTGGCGGATCCAGGAAGGCCACGTCGACACCGGCCGCGCGAAGCTGCTTCACGAGAGCGTCCGATGAGGCTGCATACACCGGCTGCCCCTCGACGACCCGGGATGGCAGCACGATCACTGAGTGCCCCATCGCTCTCGCCCTGTCGACAAGACTGGGGTCGAGGTCCCCGGCGGCAAGCTTCCTGACGTCTGCCGGATCCGTGTCAGTCATGTGCTCAGAATGCCATTCCCTGAAGTCGTTGCTCGGCGCTCGACACCTCCCTGATCAAGGACCTGAGGAGGGAGGTCGATCGGTACCCAGTCCATCCGAACCGCCTGCGCCTCTTTCCCGCCGCGAAGCACAAGTCGCCCGGCCGTCTGGGCCCTGAGGTCAAGACCGTGAAGAGAGACTCCCGGACTCCGTGCGTGCACGACGGTGGCTAGATGCCGGGTGAAGGGTACATAAACGACGTGTCGGTACCACCACGCGCGTTTCTTCGGCAACACGTAGCCTTCGAGGACCGAGCCAAAGACGGCCCTGACCGCGTGTTGGTCGATCACCGGGAAGGCGTTCGGGACCAGAATGTGGAGGACGGCCGAAGCGGCCGGGTACCGCACTCCGTCCAGCCCGTACAGTCCGCTTCGGTCGTCCGACGAGCCCACGACCTGGCGGACGACCCTCGCGTATTTCTCCCAGAAGAGATCGTCGGTGTCTTCGAGCGGCTCCCACTCTCGGACACCCGCTTCGTCCAGCGCTCGCAGCGCTCCGGCGGTGACCTCCTCAATCCGGCCCTCCAGGTTGACCGACATGGCCGCCGGGATCCGGGCCTCCTTCCACGCTCCGATTCGAAGGAGTTCGAGCGGCGTCAGGTGGCCGCGCTTCCAGTCCGATTCGGCGATGGCGGAAGGTTCGTCCTGGTATCGCCGCATATCACCACAACGGTTTGCTGAAGGGGTTCGTGGGAACCTGTCCCGAACGCTGCCGCACGATGGCTTCGATCTCCTCCGGACGCGCTGGAACCGACCTCCCATGTAGCCGAATGTACGGCCGGCGCTCGCGCATCTGACGACCGCAGCAGTACAGGCGGTTACCTGGATCGACGACCAGTTCGATTACCTCGTGATCATCGTCGTCGGGAATCGCCAGTACTTCCATGCGGGTTGGTGGCGGCGGCTCTACCCAGGTGTCCACGATTTGGCTCAGGTCATCCACGAACTTCGCCACCTTCTGCTTCGCCAGCCCGACCACGTTGTAGTCGTCGTCCACTCCGAACAGGAGTGAGCCTCCCTCGCCATTGGCAAACGCTGCCACGGTCTTCATGGCCTGCTTCTTGCTCTTGTCATCAGCGGGTACACCCTCCTTGAATTCCACGGTCGGCCCTTCACGCATGCCGATCAGGATTTCGAGTCTGGACCCGATAGCGGGTGCGAACTCGACACCGGGGTCTGCCGCATATGGATACTGGGAGGCCAATTGCTTTCGGTCCATCAGCATGGCGCCCCTCTTGAGCACCAGCCAGGCGTTCCGCTGAAGACTCTCGGACACCGGGAACGTGAGGGTCGCCTCACGACCGATGGTATGGACCTGCTCGCAGGGTCCGCGTTGCCGTCCTGCAACCTCGACCGTCGTGCCATCAAGGGAGTCTCCGATGAGGGTGACCCTCATATCGTCTCCGATGCGCACGGAGTCGATGCGACCTTCCGTCATCTGATGACGCCAGTAGATTCCTGGGCGGATCTGACCCCCCGGAATGTCCCGGCCGCCTGCAAATACGCAACTGGCTGCGTCGTAGAACGTGCCGAATGAGGGGGCCGCGTCGGAGACCAGCGGCCGGCCTGGCTCGTTGTAGTTCGCCATGGCGTCGAGCTGGACCGTCCACGACGGCCAGGGCAACGGAGCAACGCCATAAGGTGCGAGGCTCGCGCTCCAGACCCAATGCGCCTGGTCATTCAACGATCCGATCGGATAGGAATGCTCGTCGAGAGTCACCTGGCCTCCTCGCAGCCATTCGACGAGCTCGCTGCCGGCACGAACTTCGGCGAGGAACCGGACCTTGGGGTAGCGCCAATCGATGAGTTCCCATGAGGGCGGTTCCTCACCGGTGACAACCTCCAGATTGCGAACGATCCATCCTTTGCCGTCATCCGCATCAGCGACCGCCAGCCGGATCCACGCACAACCTGCAGCGAGATAGTCCAGCACCTGACTCATTGGCGTGTTGGCGCCATCGGTTGTGGGAAGGCCTACGTTAATCACGCCAGCCATGATCGCGCTCGGGTGTGACAGACTCGGGCGGATGCCCGATGAGGGCTGCCGACGCGAGCTGAGAGGACCAAAGCAAGGTGTCACAGCCCGCCGCTAGCGTTCCTGGTCGGG
>DATGGF010000433.1:0-6000 GCA_035308625.1 Acidimicrobiales bacterium
GGGCATCTTTCGAACCCCGCGGTAGCTCGCGCCTTCCAGGGACGCCAAGGGCTCCATTTCGGACAATCCCGCCACGTGATCCCCCCCGAAAACCGCTAGTCGTGCAGCGCCACGTTAGGCTGCGCGGCGATTCGACCGAGGGCGCGTGGTGAGTGCAAACGCATCGGCAGCCTGGCCCAAATCCGCCTTAGCCGCCGCTACTTTGCGGCTGCCGCGGCATCGTTGGCCGATCCACGAGGCTGGACAAGAGGGTTGTCCCTGGCCATCCGGTATGTGCCGTTACATCGACGGCCTATCCCGAGGGACCCGCCCCATAACGACGCCCGGAAGAATGGCGCTCGGCCACGTTGGCGAGGCTCCGGAGCGCCCCGAGCAAACCCGGCAGTTGCGGGTGGACAGATGGGGTGGGCTCAGCTGCTGTTGACCGTAGTTATGCGCTCCTTGGCCTGATGGGATCATCCAGTCCCAGATCGCTAGAGCATCTCGGGAGGCTTGACGGATAGTGTCCTAGTGTACTAGTACACCTGTACGTGGCGACAGAAGGTGCCCTGCTCCGATTCCGCCTCGACCCACGAACGGGCGTCGCCCCGTACCGGCAGCTTGTCGATCAGGTGGCGCACGCGATCCGCCTCGGCCTTCTGCGACCGGGAGACAAGCTCCCCTCGGTCAGAGAAGTCGTCACCCAGATCACGATCAACCCCAACACGGTCCACCGAGCCTATCGGGAACTCGAAAGCGCCGGACTGGTCGAGGCCCGAGCAGGCCTCGGGACCTTTGTCGTCGAGTCCGCCTCGGGGTCGACCACCCCGCAACGGGCGGCGGCGTTGCGAGAGGAGCTTCGCCAATGGGCTCGCAAGGCCCTCCGGGCCGGGCTCAACCAGGACGGGTTGCGGGGCCTGCTTGCTGAGGTGCTGCACGACCTTGAGATACGAGAGGGGGCGCGAGGTGGCTAAGGGAGCAGATGCGCTGGAAACCACTGGTTTGGGGAAGCGGTATGGCCGAGTCTGGGGCCTACAGGACTGCACACTCCATCTCCCCCGTGGACGGATCGTCGCACTGGTGGGTCCGAACGGTGCGGGCAAGTCGACTCTGCTGCGCATGGTGGTGGGGCTATCGACGCCTTCGACAGGAGCATTAACGGTCTTCGGCTACTCACCGCAGCAGAAGGCCGCGGAGGTGATCCGTCGTATCGGATACCTCGACCAAGAACGGCCTCAGTACGGGTTCCTGCGGGTTGAGGAGATCCTTCGACTCGGTAAAGAACTGAACCCAGGCTGGGACAAGGCCCTTGCCCACCGCCACGTGGCCGAACTCGAAATCCCACTTCGTGCCCGGATGGCCACGCTCTCGGTCGGCCAGCAAGCCCAGGTCGCCATGACGATGTGTCTGGCGAAGCGCCCACCAATGCTCGTCCTGGACGAGCCCGTCGCAGCGCTCGACCCGCTCGCCCGTCACCAGCTCATGGGCTTGCTCCTAGGGACGGTGGCCGAAGAGGGCACGACCGTGCTCCTCTCATCTCACGTCATCAGCGACCTGGAAGCCGTCTGTGATTACATCGTCATCTTGCGGCGCTCCACAGTGGCCGTCGCCGACGATCTCGATCACCTCGTCGGGTCGCACCGGCTCCTTGTCGGGTCGGACCCTGAGGCCCTGTCGACGCTGCCGTCATCGACACACATCATCGCAACGGCCACAACCGGGCGTCAGATGGACGTGCTCGTGCGAACCGAAGAGCGAATCGACGACCCAGGCTGGGATGTGCGCGAACCCACACTGGAGGAGATCGTCCTCGCCTATCTACGTTCAGGGTCTCAGATCGTGTCGGGCAGACCGATTGAACGGGGGGGTCCTTCATGATTTGGTTCGCTTGGCGGGTACAGCGGCTGTATCTCCTCGCGGCAACGGCCGCCGTGGCTGGCATCGCAATCTGGTTCACCATCGAAGGCAGGCACGAAGAGGCCATGTGGAGCTGCCTTCTCGATCGCATCCACCCCCAAGGTCCGTCCTTGTATTGCTCAGCAGCGTGGACTGCCTACAACTTCACCCACTGGAACCCCTTCTTCTACTGGGTGCTGTACGCCGTGCCGGGGCTATTGGGCGTACTGCTCGGTGCGCCTTTGGTCGCAAGAGAGTTCGATCACAAGACGGCGCGCATCGCCTGGACGCAAAGCGTGACCAGGGCTCGGTGGCTGGGCACGAAGCTGCTGTTCGTGGGCGTTGTTGTGGCTGCTCTCACGGCGGGAGTCGTCGCTCTTGCCGAGTGGTGGACTGGGGCTGTCCGAGCGGGGGCAACCGTCCTGCCCGACCCCTTCGATGTCACCGGCTTGGCGCCGATCTCGTACGGTGTGTTCGCCTTCCTTCTGGGTGCGGCGCTTGGGGCTGTGCTGCGTCGCACAGGGTGGACGGTCTTCGTTGCGATTCCTCTATTTGGGCTGTCCCGTGCTCTCCTGCGCTTTGCTGTCAGACCACATCTGGCCTCGACGATGACCACTGCGTCACCGACAATGACCGGCCTAGGCTGGAAGCAAGGCTGGGTTCTCAACACCGGCTACTTGCCGATGGGGCAGCTCTCTCCTCCGACCGGCAAGACTTGGTCCAGTTGGGCGGACGTGGCCCAAACATGCCTTTTTCGTTCCTTCGTCCCGATCGGTCCCAACTCTCGGATGGGGGTACCCGCCCTTGACCGATTGTGCCTGACTGCGCATCGGCTCCACTACGTCATTCAGTTCCAGCCGCAGAGCCACTACTGGCAGCTCCAAGTCGAAGAGTCGGCAATCTTCCTCGTCGTTGGATTTGCTCTCGCCGCGATCGCCTTCTTGGCCGTTAGAAAGCGGACCGTCTGACGCTGTTCACCCACGAGCACTCCCTGTGGCCTGGGGGCCTCACGCGGGAAGCGCATAACTGTGGTTAGCGGTCAAGACTTGCATCCGTTTGGACCGGGCTGCATGTGCCGTGATGCGCGCCGAGGCGACCCAACCTATAACGAAGGGCGGGAGCGATCCCGGACGGCCGTGGCCTAGGCCCGCCCCCGGAGCACCCGGGCACCACCGGCATTCCCGATCGGTTGGACCGACTAGAGCGTGGAGTCGGATACCGGCAGGGCGTGGCGGTCGTGAAGCCTGAGGCAGGCAGCCACGACGGCTTCGTCGTACAGCCGACCGCTGTTGCTCTGCAGCTCATCCAGGGCACGATCGATTCCGAGGCTGACGCGATAGGGACGGTGCTCAGACATGGCCGAAACCACATCAGCAACCGTCACGATCCGGGACCCTGGCAGAATTGCGCCGCCTCGTAGGCCATTTGGATAGCCGCTGCCGTCGAGGCGTTCGTGATGCTGAAGGATCATGTCAGCGACGGGCCAGGGAAACGGCACGTTGGCGACGATGTCATGACCGGCCTGCGCATGAGTCTTGACTATTTCGAATTCAAGTGGGGTGATCCGCCCGGGACGAGTAAGGATCTCGACTGGCAAGGAGATCTTCCCGATGTCGTGGATCGTTGCTGCGACTTCGATGCCATGTACCTCGTCTGCTTGAAGGCCGAGCTCAATAGCGATCGCCACTGCAAGGCGGGCCACCTGCCGCTGGTGTCCGGCCGTGTAGGGGTCACGAAGCTCAACCATTGTGGACACTGCCACGGTGACCGCTTCGAGTGTCGATTCTAACTGCGTGAGGTACCGGTCTCGCTCGGTCACGTCGTGCCCGTTGATGACAATGCCGGCGACAGCCTCGTCTTCCAGGAGGTTCGTCGCCACTGTTTCCAGCACACGGACTTCGCCTTTTGGGTCAACGAAGCGCAACGTGTCGAAGTGCGAGATGTCTGGCAATTCAACGAGCTTGGCAAAGCGATTTGCCAGGCGCTCGATATCGTCGGGGTGGATATACGCGAAGCCGCTTGCCCCAATCGCCTCTTCCAAGCTGACCCCAAACATCTTCAGAGCGGTGGGGTTGGCAAAGATAACCGTGCCGTCCCGGTCGACTACCACGGTCAGGTTTGGCGAGTGTTCGACCAGGGCGGGGAACCAGGCAGCGTGCTCCATTGCTAGGGACTGCTGAAGCGGCACCACCGAGGAAGCATCGGCGGGCTGGCGCCAATGCTGAAGGGAGCCACCAGTGCCAGGTCCGGAATTCGCGCTCTGAGTGCCATCACTTGGGACAACGTCGCGGGAGAGGATCCTGGCGGTCTGCCTCCCCTGTGACCCGGCAGGCCGATTTGGGCGACCCACCTGGGCGGATTGGAGCTTGCCTCCGAAGGCAACAGGCACCGCTCGGTAAGTTCCGTGATGCGCTGTCTGACTCCGAGGCGACCCAACCTATAACGAAGGGCGGGAGCGATCCCGGACGGCCGTGGCCTAGGCCCACCCCCGGAGCACCCGAGCATCACCGGCAGTTACGGGCGGCGGCTGGCGCCGTTGCGGCCGCAAGAGCCCTGCGACGCGGTCCAGATCTTCGGACCTTCGACCCTGACCCCGCGGCCTGTCGAGGGCCACCGTGGGGCTGAAGGATCGGATGCGAGGGGGTGCCATGAGCACCCAGCCCGACTATGAGGGAACCGGAGCCCTAGGTGGCGTCGGGACGGCCGCGGCTGTGACTGTGTCGCACCTTCGCAAGACCTACGGCGCCACGGTCGCCGTCGACGACGTGTCCTTCTCGGTCGAGCGCGGCGAGATCTTCGGCATCCTCGGCCCCAACGGAGCCGGCAAGACCACGACGGTCGAATGCGTCATCGGGCTCCGTGCCCCAGACGCCGGAACCATGCGGGCTCCTCGACATCGGCAAGTGGACGCCAACTGGTGCCGCTGTTGATGCCATGCAGAATGCGATGCATGGGACGTTCCCGCCATCCCAGTCGCGATTCGTCTTGGGCGCGTACGCCATCGTCTTCGGGGTCCTTGCGGTTCGGTTCTTCCGATGGGAGTGAGATTTCTCGCATGACCACGCTCGCACGGCATCATCGGCGCGTGCTGCTCACTTCCTGGATGCTCCTGGTAGGGCTGATGGCGGGGTGTGGCTCACAGCGTACAACGGTGCCCTTTGCGCTCGGCACCGTTGTACGGAACCTGACCTACTGCGGCTCACAGCGCCTTGACCTCTACATCCCCAGCAAGGCTGGTGCGCACACGTTGCCGGTGGCGGTGTACGTGCACGGGGGCGGCATGTCGTCAGGGGACAAGTCCGACCTCAACCCGGTGTTCCGCGATGCACTTTCCACCGCCGGCTACGCGGTGGCCAGCATCGACTACCGGCTCGCACCGGCGGCCCGGTTCCCCGCGCAGATCGAAGACGTGAAGTGCGCGATCCGCTATCTGCGAGCCAGGTCCACGGCCTTGGGTCTGAATCCGGCCGACATAGTGGCCTTTGGCACGAGCGTCGGTGGCCAACTGGTCGCGCTCGCAGCCCTCACTGGGACCAGTTCGACTTGGGCCACGGATCAGTACCCCACTGAGCCGAGCAGCCTGGTGGCGGTGACCGACATGTTCGGCCCGGCCAACCTCACCCAGCCGGCCTCGGGGTTCACGCCATCGGGCATCCAGACGGCGTTCGGCCGGGATGACCGCCTGGACCTGGTGCGAGCCAGCCCGACCCACTATGTCGCTGCCGGCGCGCCGCCCATCTTGATCATCCAGGGTTCGGCCGACACCAAGGTCCTGGACTCTCAGGCACTCGAGCTCTTCGGGGACCTGAAAGCGGCCGGCGATAAGACTGAACTCGTCATGGTCCAACACATGGGGCACATGTTCGCCCAGGTTGGCTCCTACCCGATCCAGCCAAGCCTCCGCCAGATTGCCCAGGACATGGTGGGCTTCTTCGGCACGTACATCCAGAGTGGTGCGTAGATGGCTTGCCGACCGATATGTGCCAGACCCGGACGCCGCGCGCGTCGGCGAGCCGCCCGCAATCGGCTGCCCTGGGCGATACCGATGGGCTCAGGCTCCAGGGGGCCGGTATGTGGTCTTCTTGGCAGCCGCAGCGTCAACTTCGGCCGGTGATAGGAGCACAA
>DATGGF010000434.1:0-1562 GCA_035308625.1 Acidimicrobiales bacterium
CGTCTACCGCGCCGCCTGGACGATCGACGAAGGCGAGCCGACCGCCAGTGCCGACGCTTCCATGGCCAAGGCGGCCGCGTCGGACGCGGCGACCCTGGCCGCCCGGGTGGCGCTCCAGGTGCACGGCGCCATCGGCTACACGTGGGAGCACGACCTGCACCTCTGGATGAAGCGGGCCTGGGTACTGGGCGCCGCGTGGGGCGACGCCCCTTGGCATCGCGCCCGCCTGCTGGAGCTGCTGGCGAGCCCCTGACCAGGGCGTCGAGGTCCGGTACGCCACTCTTCCACTACCTGACACGCCGTCAGATTGCTGGCTAAGCTCCAGCCATGGCCGAGCTGCCCCGCATCATCTCCGTCGACGACCACGTGGTCGAGCCGGCCAACGTGTGGTCGGACCGCCTGCCGGCCAAGTACCAGGACGTGGGCCCCCGCGTGGTGCGGGCGCCCATGGGGGAGATCACCTTCGTGGGCGGCAAGCTCACCGTTGCTCCCGGCACCGAGGGGTCGCCCACCGACTGGTGGTACTACGAGGAGTTGCGCCGGCCGCTGCTGCGCCTCGACGCCGCCGCCGGTGTGCCCCGCGAGGAAGTCACCATCAAGGGGATCACCTACGAGGACATGCGACCCGGCGCCTATCAGGTGAAGCCCCGCCTCGAGGACATGGATGTGAACCACCTCGAGGCCTCGCTGTGCTTCCCCACCTTCCCCCGTTTCTGTGGCCAGACGTTCCTCGAGGCGAAGGACAAGGACCTGGCCCTGCTCTGCGTCAAGGCCTACAACGACTGGATGGTGGAGGAGTGGTGCGCCGAGTCCTCGGGCCGGCTCATCCCGCTCTGCCTCATCCCGCTGTGGGACGCTCAGCTGGCCGCCGACGAGGTCCGCCGCAATGCCGCGCGTGGCGTGCGGGCGGTGTGTTTCAGCGAGATCCCGCCGTTCCTCGACCTGCCGTCGGTGCACGACCCCAAGAACTACTGGGACCCCTTCTTCGCCGCCTGCGCCGAGACGAGCACGGTGGTGAACATGCACATCGGCTCGTCGTCCAAGATGCCGTCGACCTCGGCTGACGCCCCGCCGGCGGTGGGATCGACCCTGACCCACACCAATGCCACCTTCTCGCTGGTGGACTTCCTCTTCTCGGGCGTGCTGGTCCGCTTCCCCGATCTGCGCATCGCCTATTCCGAGGGCCAGATCGGCTGGATCCCCTACATCCTGGAGCGGGCCGACACCGTGTGGCTGGAGAACCGCGGCTGGGGGGGCGTGGCCGACAAGATCCCCGAGGCGCCGTCCACCTACTTCCGCCGCCAGGTCTACGGCTGCTTCTTCGACGACGCCCACGGGCTGCGCTCGGTGGAGGAGATCGGCGTCGACAACATCACCTACGAGTCCGACTACCCCCACTCGGACTCGACGTGGCCGCACACCAAGGAGGTCGCCGAGCGCCAGATGGCCGCGCTCGACGACACGGCCAAGTACAAGATCGTCCGGGGCAACGCCATCCGGCTCTTCGGGCTCGACTACCTGGCGCCCTAGGGCGCTTCGACATGGACCTGCGCTACTCCGAG